>NZ_CACSJY010000008.1:0-154358 GCF_902706155.1 Pseudomonas sp. 18058 | reverse complement strand
GCGGTGTATCAGGCACACATTTGGTGACTGGCACAGCGCATTCGCGAGCAAGCCCGCTCCCACATTGGTTATGCATTTATCCAGAAAAAAACCGGGCGGCTTTTGGGGCCGCCCGGTTTTGGTTGTGATGCGGTTACAGATGCGTTTCGGCGTATTCAGCCAGGATCGAGCGAGGCACCCCTTGCAGGGTGATGTGCACACCGTTCGGGAAATCCTTGAAGCGTTCGGTCAGGTAGGTCAGCCCGGAGCTGGTCGCGGACAGGTAAGGGGTGTCGATCTGTGCGAGGTTGCCCAGGCACACCACTTTCGAACCGGCGCCGGCACGGGTGATGATGGTTTTCATCTGGTGCGGTGTGAGGTTCTGGCATTCGTCGATCAGGATCAGGCTCTGCTGGAAGCTGCGACCACGAATGTAGTTGAGCGATTTGAACTGCAGCGGCACTTTGCTGAGGATGTAGTCGACGCTGCCATGGGTGTTTTCGTCATCCATGTGCAAGGCTTCGAGGTTGTCGGTGATGGCGCCCAGCCACGGCTCCATTTTTTCCGCTTCGGTGCCGGGCAGGAAACCGATCTCTTGGTCGAGACCCTGCACGCTACGGGTGGCAATGATGCGGCGATAACGTTTGCTGACCATGGTCTGCTCGATCGCAGCGGCCAGCGCCAGAATGGTTTTACCGGAGCCTGCCGCACCCGACAGGTTGACCAGATGAATGTCCGGATCGAGCAGCGCGTACAGCGCCAGACTTTGATAGATGTCGCGCGGCTTCAGCCCCCACGCTTCCTGGTGCAGCAGCGGTTCCTGATGCAGGTCGAGAATCAGCAGGCGGTCTTCTTCAATCTCCTTGATCCAGCCGACGAAGCCCTGTTCATCAATGATGAACTCGTTGATGTGCACGGCCGGCAGGTTGTCGATCAGTTGTACCTGGTGCCAGGTGCGGCCGTGATCCTGACGGGTTTCGACCTTGCTCACGCGGTCCCAGAAGGAGCCGGTCATGTTGTGATAGCCGTTCGGCAGCAAGGACACGTCGTCGACCAGTTGGTCGGTGCTGTAGTCCTCGGAAGCGATACCGCAGGCGCGCGCCTTGAGGCGCATGTTGATGTCTTTGGTGACCAGCACCACCGGTTTTTTCGGGTCGCGAGTGTGCAGGTCGATCAGTTGGTTGATGATTTTGTTGTCGTTCAGATGCTCGGGCAGAATCAGGTTCGATTCGGCCTGCTTGCTCATCAGAATTGACAGCAAGCCCTTCGGCCCGCCCTTGCCGCGCTGGATCGGCACACCCAGTTCGACATCTTCCGGGGACGCATCGCCCAGGGTTTTGTCGATCAGCCGGATGGCCTGACGGCATTCAGCGGCCACGCTGTGATGCCCGCTCTTGAGCTTGTCCAGCTCCTCAAGCACGGTCATCGGGATCGCGACGTGGTGTTCTTCGAAATTCAGCAGGGCGTTTGGATCGTGAATCAATACGTTGGTATCGAGTACATACAGGATTGGCTGGTTGGAAGAAGGGCTACGTCCGTGATCATCCATACTCGGTCACCTATGTCAGAGCCAGTAGACGCAATACCTGAGCGGTGCTGCGCCTCGAAGTGACTGCCGAAATCTCACCTGCGGAGATTCAAGTGACTGCAAACAAACGGGTCTTGGAAGACGCCACCTGTGTTGCAGGTTTCGGCGGTCTGTCTTCGTAATACTCCAAAACCGATGACATAAAAAAGTACTTTGACGGTTTTTTTAAGTTTATTTTGCAAAGTGACGAAAAGCCCTTGGCGGACTCCGTCGACACCGTTAGAGTCGGAAGTCCACCTGCAGCAAATTCTCTGAAAAAATCACCCCAAGCCCAATGTTTCCGGGCTTTTAGCGTTTCTCAGCGAAACGCGTCCTGACAGTCTTCCCAACCGATGCCGCTCTGCGCGGTTTGCGTGATCAGCCACGGCAACGAGGTCTTCACCGCGTCCTGTTTCATGTTGAAATTGATCACCCCGTGACGCCACAACAGCATCAGGGTCAGCACCCGTTGCGCGCTCGGCGCGCCCTTGAGTTTGCCGGCACCGTCCTGAGCATCAATGTCCCACAGCGCCACTTGCAGGCCCTGAGTGTTGAAGAAACCTTGCGCATCACTGCGGCGCTGGCCGTCCGGCGGACGGAACAGCGGTACGTAGTTTTCCGGCAGTTTGTTCTTCACCAGATCGGCGCTGCGCCGCACCGAATCCTGCCAGTCCTGCCAGTGGCTGTGGGAGCGGAACTCCCAGCCCTGCACGCCGACGCACTGTCTGGAGAACTCGGTTTGCAGGCTGCTCACCGAACGATCGCTCAGGCGTGCCTGAATATCCTTGCCCAACACAAAGAACGTGCCGCTCAGATTAGCCTTGCGCAGATAGCCGGTGAGCCAGTCGGTATTGTCCGGTTGCAGGTTGGCGGCGCTGTCGAACGTCAGCAGAAACAGCCGGTCGTGCATCTCGTCGCCGTTGCGCTCGTAGTCGCCGAAACGATCGACTTCGCTGCTGGTCTGCGGAAACAGCGCGGCCTTACGCATCAGTTCATCGAGATACTGCACATGGAAGATCCGACTCGGCTCGGCCCACTTGGTGTAATAGCTGTCGTCGCTGACGACGAACTTGGCAGCTTGCTCACGCAGGGTCGGCAGGTCTTCGACGAGGAAGCAGAACGAGGCGTCCTGATCGCAGCTTTGCTGGGCGTAGTTGTAGTTGGCCAACAGGCGCTGCCAGAGGCGCTGACGCAGGCTGTTGACCGCGTCGATATTCACCGTGCGCAGGCCGAGGCGCTGGGCCAGCGCGGTTTCGTCCAGCGCCTCGGTGCCGAGCAGGCCCCGGGCGAACATGAGAATTTCGGCGCGCGAGGCGACGTCGAACAGCGTCGGGCTGCTGAGCTGCTCCGGCCAGGTGCTGCGATCCAGCGTCGCTACATCGCCCGGCGCCGCGATGGCACCGAAGCTCAACAGCCACGCGGTGAATAAAAGAACAATGCGCAAAGGGGCGTCTCCATAACAAAACCCGCGCGGCACTATAGCTGATTAGATACGACGCTGATCCCTGTGGGAGCGGGCTTGCTCGCGAATGCGGTGGGTCATTCAACACATACAGCGACTGACAGGGCCTCTTCGGGAGCAAGCCCCCTCCCACAAAGGATTTGAGGTGAGCCGTCGATCACCTATGGGCTTGATAGCTGGAGTCAACACGGACAACCCCCTAGAATCGCCCCCACCATTAAAGGAGACGACTTCATGCTGATGGTGATTTCCCCCGCCAAGACCCTCGATTACGAAACACCGCCGGCGACCCAGCGCTTCACCCAGCCGCAGTACCTCGACCATTCTCAGGAACTGATCCAGCAATTGCGCGACCTGACCCCGGCGCAGATCAGTGAGCTGATGCACGTGTCCGACAAGATCGGCGGCCTCAACGCCGCGCGTTTCGGCAGCTGGACGCCCGCGTTCACCCCGGAAAACGCCAAGCAAGCGCTGCTCGCCTTCAAGGGCGACGTCTATACCGGCCTCGACGCACAATCTTTCAGTGAAGCCAACTTCGACTACGCGCAAAAGCATCTGCGCATGCTCTCCGGCCTCTATGGCCTGCTGCGCCCGCTCGACCTGATGCAACCGTATCGCCTGGAAATGGGCACCAAACTGGCCAACGCCCGTGGCAAAGACCTGTACGCGTTCTGGGGCACGCGCATCAGTGAATGGTTGAACGAAGCGCTGGCCGATCAGGGCGACGACGTGCTGCTCAACCTCGCATCCAACGAATACTTCTCGGCGGTTAAACGCACGGCGTTGAACGCGCGGATCATTAACACCGAGTTCAAGGATCAGAAGAACGGCCAGTACAAGATCATCAGCTTCTACGCGAAAAAGGCCCGTGGCCTGATGAGCCGTTTCGTGATTCAGGAAAAGATCAACGATCCGGCCCAGCTCAAGCAGTTCGATGCGCAGGGTTATCGCTACAGCGCCGAACAATCGAAACCTGACAACCTGGTATTTCTGCGCGACCACGCCCCCGAATAAAGCATGCCTAATGCACGACTCTTTTTATAAAGAGTCGTGCAGCTCGCACGACGTCAAAAATCCCTCGCTTGATTTCGCCATTTTTATGGCGCCAGAAAAAAATCCCTGTCCTTTCTAATTTTAGTTTCACTCGACACTGATCATTTTTTTCAGTAGTGGCACGTAACTTTTTTCACGGTAGTGGCACAAAACTATCTAGCGCAATGACGCCCCTATCAATAAAGGGCGAAACGGAAAGTGCTATCAAATTGAGACCAGTGCCATCTTTGTCAATATTTCAAAAAATTTCAGATGGCGCGATGAGCGGACTGGAACTATGTCCAAATGCGTAGTTCATACCACCGGTAACGATTCTCGCCGAGTTTGTACGAGATAACTTACGTAGGACAATTAGCCATGTAACCAAGTTGTCACAGCAACTTGCCTAGATGACTAACCGGTCGCAAAGCACACTGAAGGACAGGAGATACGCAGCATTAATATCCCCTACAAGGCCAAGGCCGCGCCCCTATAAACGTGCTCGCCTGAGCACCAAACCGCTTGATCTACGGGCCTTCCTGCCCGCCATCAAGCGCGCAAGACGAATGCACCTGAGTCTTCCACAAGGAAGATCCGCTGCATAACAGGGCAAGTCATAACTATAAGGCCTGGTTGCGCACATCTTGAGTGCACTTATTTAGACACTCGGAACTTTGTATGCCTGCACACGGCATTGTGGCGCCTGTAAGCCGCACTTTCGAGTGCACTAGTGAACGCTGAACACCATTAACTCCGGCCTTCTAAGGCCTGATATATACAGAGGTAATTGCGATGCGCATCAGCATATTTGGTTTGGGTTACGTTGGCGCAGTATGTGCCGGTTGCCTGTCTGCACGGGGCCATGACGTGGTTGGCGTCGATGTTGCCAAAGACAAGATCGACATGATCAACGCTGGCAAATCTCCCATTGTTGAACCGGGCCTGGGCGAACTTCTGCAACAGGGTATTCAAACCGGTCGTCTGCGTGGCACGACCAACTTCGCCGAAGCGATTCGTGACACTGACCTGTCGATGATCTGCGTCGGTACGCCGAGCAAAAAGAACGGCGACCTCGAACTGAACTACATCGAAGCCGTGTGCCGCGAGATCGGTTTTGTTCTGCGTGAAAAAACCACCCGCCACACCATCGTTGTACGCAGCACCGTATTGCCGGGCACTGTTGCCAACGTAGTAATCCCGATTCTCGAAGACTGCTCCGGCAAGAAAGCTGGCGTCGACTTCGGTGTTGCGGTCAACCCGGAATTCCTGCGTGAATCCACCGCAATCGCCGACTACGACCTGCCACCGATGACCGTCATCGGCGAGTTCGACAAGGCTTCTGGCGACGTTCTGCAATCGCTGTACGAAGAACTCGACGCACCGATCATCCGCAAGGACATCGCCGTTGCCGAGATGATCAAGTACACCTGCAACGTCTGGCACGCGACCAAAGTGACCTTCGCCAACGAGATCGGCAACATCGCCAAAGCGGTCGGCGTCGATGGTCGTGAAGTGATGGAAGTGGTCTGCCAGGACAAGACCCTCAACCTGTCCCAGTACTACATGCGCCCAGGCTTCGCCTTCGGCGGTTCGTGCCTGCCGAAAGACGTGCGCGCCCTGACCTACCGCGCCGGTTCGCTGGACGTCGAAGCACCGCTGCTCAACTCGCTGATGCGCAGCAACGAATCGCAAGTGCAGAACGCCTTCGACATCGTTGAAAGCCACGACAAACGCAAAGTCGCCCTGCTCGGCCTGAGCTTCAAGGCCGGCACCGACGACCTGCGCGAAAGCCCGCTGGTCGAGCTGGCCGAGATGCTGATCGGCAAGGGTTACGACCTGAGCATCTACGACAGCAACGTCGAGTACGCCCGTGTTCACGGCGCGAACAAAGACTACATCGAGTCGAAAATCCCGCACGTATCGTCCCTGCTCAACGCGGACTTCGATTCGGTGATCGACAACTCCGACGTGATCATCCTCGGCAACCGCGACGAGAAATTCCGTGCGCTGGCGCAACAGGCTCCGCATGGCAAACAGGTGATCGACCTGGTCGGCTTCATGGCCAAAGCCACCGACGCCGGTACTCGCACCGAAGGTATCTGCTGGTAAGGCAGACGTTGCACGGCGCCGCCCTCGCGACGCCGTGCAACAGAACCCAAATGTAGGAGCTGTCGAGTGAAACGAGGCTGCGATCTTTACCGGCAACGCTTGAGTTCCGAGTGAACCGGCAAAGATCAAAAGATCGCAGCCTTCGGCAGCTCCTACAGGGATCACCTGAATTGCGCGTGACATCGCAGTTTTTTGTAAGCCTGCCTTAACCCCATCGGGCCCGGCCCGAGATAGAGACGGATGCAGATTATGCACAGGCTAAAACACGGCCTACTTCAGGCCGCCGGTTGGCTGTTTTACCTAAGTTTGCTGATGGGCTTGGCCTTGATGCTGCCCACGTCCACGTTCGACTCCGAGTCGAAGGACTTCATTTTCCTGATTGGCGCCGTGGGTATCTGGCGCTATTCGATGGGTGCAACGCACTTTGTGCGCGGCATGATTTTTCTCTACATCGTTTACCCGCACCTGCGCCGCAAAGTGCGCAAGCTGGGTAAAGCGGCGGATCCGTCGCATGTGTTTCTGATGGTCACCAGTTTCCGTATCGACGCGCTGACCACAGCGCAGGTCTACAGCTCGGTGATCCGCGAAGCCATCGACTGCGAACTGCCGACCACCGTGGTTTGCTCGATCGTGGAAATGTCCGATGAGCTGCTGGTCAAGGCGCTGTGGGCGCGGATGAATCCGCCAGAGCGCGTCAAGCTCGACTTCGTGCGCATTCCCGGCACCGGTAAACGTGATGGCCTGGCCTACGGTTTCCGCGCGATCTCCCGTCACCTGCCGGACGACCGAGCCGTGGTCGCCGTGATCGATGGCGACACCGTGCTCGGCGAAGGCACCGTGCGCAAGACCGTGCCGTGGTTCCAGCTGTTCGGCAACGTCGGCGGCCTGACCACCAACGAATTCTGCGAAGTGCGCGGCGGCTACATCATGAGCGAATGGCACAAGCTGCGTTTCGCCCAGCGCCACATCAACATGTGCTCGATGGCCCTGTCCAAACGCGTGCTGACCATGACCGGGCGTATGTCGGTATTCAAAGCGTCTGTGGTGACCAATCCGGAATTCATCGCCGACGTTGAAAGCGACTCGCTGCAACACTGGCGTCTGGGCCGTTTCAAGTTTTTGACCGGCGACGACAAGTCGAGCTGGTTCAGCCTGATGCGCCTTGGCTACGACACCTTCTACGTGCCTGACGCGGCGATCAACACCGTTGAACACCCGCCGGAAAAGAGCTTCATCAAGGCCAGCCGCAAACTGATGTTCCGCTGGTACGGCAACAACCTGCGCCAGAACTCGCGAGCACTGGGCCTGGGTGTGAAACGCCTCGGCGCCTTCACCTCGGTGGTGCTGTTCGATCAACGCGTATCGATGTGGACGTCACTGCTCGGCCTGACCGTGGCGATCATTGCCAGCTTCAAATACGGCACCGCGTTCATCCTCGTTTACCTGCTGTGGATCGGCATCACCCGCCTGATTCTGACCCTGCTGCTGTCGTGCTCCGGTCACCGCATCGGCCCGGCTTATCCCGCGATTCTTTATTACAACCAGATCGTCGGTGCGCTGGTGAAGATCTACGTGTTCTTCCGCCTCGACCAACAATCCTGGACACGCCAACCCACATCCCTGACCCGTGATCTCGCCAGCTTTCAACGTTGGTTCAACACCTGGTCGTCTCGGACCATGACCTTCTCCGCCGGCAGCATTTTTGTCGCCGTGCTGCTGATGATGGTCTGACCCGCCCCTATTGAATTAACAAGGAAATCGCCCCTATGAATACCGCCGTCAACGCCAACGTAGTGCATGAATCCGAAGCCCAGCGCCAACACGCCCGCGTGAAAATCCCGGCCAAACTGCGCTTTTTCGGCCCCGACCGGACACCGGTTGAAGCGCGGGTCATCGACCTGTCGGCCGGTGGTCTGGCGTTCAACGCCGGGCAGTTGCCGCTCAAGGCTGGCGACGTGCACAAGGCGCGTCTGCAATTCGTCATCGACAACCTCGGGCTGGCGATGGACGTGGAACTGCAGATCCGTTCTTACGACCGCCAGACCGGCCGCGTCGGTTGCCAGTTTCAGAACCTCGAGCCGCAGGACATTTCCACCCTGCGCCACTTGATCACTTCGCACCTGGCCGGCGACATCGTCAGCATGGGTGAAGTGCTGGCAACGCTGCAGCGCGACAACTTCACCAAGGCGCGCAAAGTGAAGGACGGCGGCTCCGGCATGACCCCGTTCGGTCGACTGAAAGCAGTGACCTTCAGCGCCGGTGTGTTTGTCGTCGGTCTGGTCGCGGCGGGCTTCATTTTCAAATCGGTGTACGGCATGTACTTCGTCAGCCACGCGCAGGCCGGTCTGGTCAGCGTGCCGGGGATGAACATCACCATGCCGCGCGACGGCACCGTGCAGAGCCTGATCAAGTCCGACGGCGTTGCCGCCAAAGGCGCGCCACTGGCGACCTTCAGCACCAGCATGCTCGACGTGCTCAAGGGCCATCTGGAAGAAGATCAACTGTCCCCGGCCAAGGTTGAAGAACTGTTCGGCAAACAAATGACCGGCACCCTGACTTCGCCCTGCGATTGCACCGTGGCCCAGCAACTGGTGGCTGACGGTCAATACGCGAGCAAGGGCGACGTGATCTTCCAACTGGTGCCGCGCAACACTCAGGCCACCGTTGATGCGCGCTTCTCCTATCGCCAGTTCGGCGACGTGCGTCCGGGCACTCCGGTGAGCTTCCAGATCGCCGGCGAAGACAAGACCCGCACCGGCAAGATCGTCAGCAGCACCAGCCTGAAAAGCGCCGACCTGTCCTCTGACATCCGCGTACAGATCCAGCCAGACGAGCCGCTCGACAGCAACCTCGCCGGCCGCCCTGTGGAAGTCAACAGCGACCGTGGCCCGAACCTGAACTGGCTGATCGACAAAGCCATGGCTGCCGGTCTTTAAGTCGAGGACATGCCTGTGACTACTCCACCCATCCTGAAAACACCGCGATCCCTGTGGGAGCTGGCCTGCCGGCGATTGGATCAGCGCGGTGTGTCTGATGTACCGCGCCGCCTGAATCGCGAGCAGGCTCACTCCTACATGGGCACGGTGTGTGCCTTGGCGCTGGCGGTGAGTCTGGCCGGTTGCGCCGGCCTGCCCGATCAGCGTCTGGCCAACGAAGCGCTCAAGCGTGGCGACACTGCCACCGCTGCGCAGAATTATCAGCAACTGGCTGATCTGGGTTACAGCGAAGCGCAAGTCGGCCTCGCTGATATCCAGGTCGACAGCCGCGACCCTGAGCAGATGAAACAGGCCGAAGCGACTTACCGCGCCGCCGCCAGTGTTTCGCCGCGTGCTCAGGCGCGTCTGGGCCGCTTGCTGGTGGCCAAACCGGGTTCCACCGAAGCCGAGCACCAAGAAGCCGAAACCCTGCTGAAAAAAGCCGCCGCCAATGGCGAAGGCAACACGTTGATCCCGCTGGCGATGCTCTACCTGCAATACCCGCACAGTTTCCCGAACATCAACGCGCAGCAGCAGATCGATCAATGGCGCAAATCCGGTTATCCGGAAGCAGGTCTGGCGCAGGTGCTGCTGTATCGCACCCAAGGCACCTACGACCAGCACCTGGATGACGTGGAAAAAATCTGCAAAGCCGCGCTCAATACCACCGACATCTGCTACGTCGAACTGGCCACGGTCTATCAGAAACGTGCCCAGCCAGAACAGCAAGCCGAGCTGATCAAGCAGATGCAGGCCGGCTACAGCCGTGGCACCGTCACCGCCCAGCGCGTCGATTCCGTGGCCCGTGTATTGGCCGATTCGACCCTCGGCAAGCCCGACGAAAAAACCGCGCAGTCCCTGCTTGAGCCGATCGCTCCTGGCTACCCGGCGTCGTGGGTGACCCTCGCGCAACTGCTGTACGACTACCCGGAACTGGGCGACGTCGACCAGATGATGAAGTACCTCGACAACGGCCGCGCCGCCGACCAGCCGCGCGCTGAGCTGTTGCTGGGCAAGCTCTACTACGAAGGCAAAATGGTCCCGGCCGACGCCAAAGTCGCCGAAGAACATTTCCAGAAAGCCGTTGGCCGTGAAGTCGCCGCCGACTACTACCTCGGCCAGATCTATCGCCGTGGCTACCTCGGCAAGGTCTATCCGCAGAAGGCGCTCGACCACTTGCTGACCGCTGCGCGCAACGGCCAAAACAGCGCCGACTTCGCCATCGCGCAACTGTTCTCCCAAGGCAAGGGCACCAAGCCCGATCCGCTCAACGCCTACGTCTTCAGCCAACTGGCCAAGGCGCAAAACACCCCGAAAGCCGATGAGCTGGCGACCACCCTCGCCGCGCAATTGCCGCCCGAGCGTCTGGCCGAAGCCCAACGTCTGCTGCAACAGGAGCAAGCCAGCCGTGGCGCTCTGAACCAGAACACGCTGCAACTGCACGCCCTGCAAGAAGAAGACGGCGAGGAAAAATTATGAAGTTGAATCCATTCGTGAAGGCCGGCATTGGCCTCACTTTCGCGCTGATCTGGTCTTGCCCGACACTGGCCGCGATGACTGAAACCAAAAACTTCGGCCTCGAAGTGAAAGTCACCGGCCAGTCCGAAGACGACCGTGATCTCGGCACCGCCAGCGGCGGCGACGTCAACGGCGTCGGCCTCGACCTGCGTCCGTGGATCTACGGCGAAAGCGGCGCGTGGAGCGCCTACGCCATGGGCCAGGCCGTGACCTCGACCGACATCATCGAAACCGACACCCTGCAACAATCCGACGGTGAACAAGCCACCGACAACGGCGATCGCAAAACCAAGAAAAACTACCTGGCGATGCGCGAGTTCTGGGTTGGCTACAGCGGCCTCACGCCGTACCCGGGCGAGATGCTCAAGTTCGGTCGCCAGCGCCTGCGCAATGACGACGGCCAATGGCGCGACACCAACATCGAAGCGCTGAACTGGACCTTCGACACCACCCTGTTGCGCGCCAACGCCGGTGTCGCCGAACGCTTCAGCGAATACCGCACCGACTTGAAAGAGCTGGCGCCGAAAGACAAAGATCGCCTGCACGCCTACGCCGATGCCGCTTACCAGTGGACGCCGGGCCAGTGGGTCGGCATTCGTGGTCACCATACCCACGACGACGGCAAACTCGATTACGCCGAGCCGGGTGTCCCGCGTGATTCGCTGGATAAAACCGAGAACGGCGACATCAGTTGGATCGGCCTGACCGCCGACAGCGACGCCTACAACTGGCGCAACACCAACACCGTCAACTACTGGGGCAGCATCACCGGCATGAGCGGCGACCGCGACACGGTTAACGCGCTGAACGCCGATGGCACGCGCCCGGCACAAGCCAAGCGCAGCGATGACGTCAACGGCTGGGCCACCGACATCGGTGTGCGCCTGCGCCTTGATCCGCAATGGCAAGTCGGCGGTGCGTATGCCCGCGCCAGCGCCGATTACGAACAGAATGGTCTGGAGAGCAACCGCTCCAACTACACCGGTACGCGTTCGCGGGTTCACCGTTTCGGCGAAGCCTTCCGTGGCGAAATGAACAACATGCAGACCGCCACGCTGTTCGGTTCGTGGATGGTTAACGACGAGTACGACGCCAGCCTGATCTACCACAAGTTCTGGCGTGTCGACGGCAACAAGCCGGTCGGCAGCAACGGCATCAACGCCGTGGAAAACAACACCGACGACGCCACCGGCGCCATTCTTTCCAGCACCTCGCTGCCGCTTGAAGACGGCAACAAGGATCTCGGTCAGGAGATGGATCTGGTCGTCACCAAGTACTTCAAGCAAGGCCTGTTGCCGGCGGCGTTGAGCCAGTCGATCGACGAGCCTTCGGCCCTCGTGCGTTTCCGTGGCGGTGTGTTCAAACCGGGCGATGCCTACGGCAAGCAGGTTGATTCGTACATGCACCGCGCGTTCATCGACGTGATCTGGCGCTTCTGATGCAAACCGCCAAGGGAGTGCCCGACATGATCAGCACCAGGATAGGCTCACTCAGCCTGCTGGCCGGCGCGATGCTGCTGGCCAGCGCCGGCGCCTTCGCCAATGTGGAGCCGACGGCGCAACAACCGGCCAAGCCGGCAACCGTGGCCAAAGAACTGCAACAGGCCAAGACCTACACCGTCAGCAGCGCGCCGACCGACGCGCTGAATCTGGCCGCGCCAAAACTGCCCGACCTGTCCGGCTTCACCGCCGAAGCCGCTGCGGCGAAAATCGTCCGCAGCAAACCGGGCAAGATCAGCGTGCGCCGGATGATGCAGGAAGACGCCCTGAAGGACTTCATCGGCGGCGACAACAAGATGGCCGAATGGGTGGTGCGTCAGCACGGCATCCCGCAGGCGATCTTCGTCGACGACGGCTACATCAACCTCAAGGATCTGGCGCAGAAACTGCCCAAGCAGTACTTCAGCGAGACCTCGCCGGGCGTGTATCTGTCGAAGCTGCCGATTGTTGTCGGCCGCAAAGGCATCCTCGAAATCGACGGCCAGACTCAGGAACTGCGCCTGTCGCAAGAGGCCGGTTCGTTCCTGGTCAACGACGGTCAGTTGTTCGTGCGTGATACCAAAATCACTGGCTGGCGCGAGAAGGACAACGGCCCGGCAACCTTCCGTTCGCCGAAGGAATTCCGTCCGTTCCTGCTCGCCTGGGGTGGCACCGAGACTTACATCGTCAACAGCAAGATGGCCAGCTTCGGCTACGCCAACAGTAAGTCGTACGGCGTGAGTATTTCCCAGTACACGCCGAACATGGCCAAGGTGCTCAAGCGTCCTGAACCGACTGGCTGGATCGTCGGCTCCGAGTTCTCCGACATGTGGTACGGCTTCTACTGCTACGAGACCCGCGACTTCGTGGTCAAGGGCAACACCTACAAAGACAACATCGTTTACGGCATCGACCCGCACGACCGTTCCCACGGCCTGATCATTGCCGAGAACACTGTGCACGGCACGAAGAAGAAGCACGGGATCATTATTTCCCGTGAGGTCAACGACAGCTTCATCTTTAACAACAAGAGCTTCGACAACCATCTTTCGGGCCTGGTGATCGACCGTAACAGCGTCAACAACATCATTGCCTACAACGAGATCTACAAGAACCACACCGACGGCATCACGCTCTACGAGTCCGCCGACAACCTGCTGTGGGGCAACAAGGTCATCAGCAACAAGCGCCACGGCATCCGCATTCGTAACAGCGTGAACATTCGCCTCTACGAAAATGTCGCCATGGCCAACGGCCTGACCGGCGTTTACGGCCACATCAAGGATCTGAGCGACACCGACCGTGACATCAAGCTCGACCCGTTCGATGCGCAGGTGTCGCTGATCGTGGTTGGCGGTGAGCTGGCGGCCAATGGTAGCGGCCCGCTGTCGATCGATTCGCCTTTGAGTGTCGAGCTGTATCGCGTGTCGATGCTGGCGCCGACCAAATCCAGCGGCATCAGCTTCAACGGCATCCTCGGCGAGCGCCAGGATGAAATTCTCGACCTGCTGGTGCGCCAGCAGAAAGCCGTGCTGATCGACCCTGTCGAACGCCAGACCGAAATGCAGGACTGAGGATAATTTTATGCACCCACACTTGATCAAATTACTCAGCCTGTCGGCCCTGACCGTGGGCATTCTCGCGGCCAGCAACGGCGCCCGCGCCGATGAAGGCGCCGCCGCCACGCCGCCAAAGTTCAGCGCCGAACCGTGCTGCAACCTGTGCCCGGCGGCGCATGACGCGAAAAACTACACCACGCGTTATCAGCAGAACTTCACCACGCTGGTGCAGGCGCAAGGCGACTGGCTGTTCCGCACTCAGGAAGATTTGCGCACCGAGTTCAACACCACCCCGGCCGGCTACAAACGCCTGCAACAGCTGCACGATGCGTTCAAGGCCAAAGGCGTCGAGCTGGTGATTGTTTACCAGCCAACCCGTGGCCTGGTGAACCGCAACAAGCTCAACCCGCAGGAAAAAGCCGCGTTCGATTACGAGAAAGCGCTGGGCAACTACAAGACGATGCTCGGCCGTTTCGCCAAGATGGGTTACGTCGTGCCAGACCTGTCGCCGCTGACCAACGAATCGCTGCCAGACACCCTGCCCGCCCACGATTTCTACTTCCGCGGCGACCAACACTGGACGCCATACGGTGCACAGCGCACGGCGAAAATCGTCGCCGAGAAGGTCAAGCAGATCCCGGCCTTCGCCGACGTGCCCAAGCGTGAATTCGAAACCAAACGCTCCGGGCGCATGGGCAAGACCGGCACCCTGCACAACATGGCCGGGCAACTGTGCGGCACCAGTTACGCGATCCAGTACATGGATCAATTCACCACCGAGCCTAAGGGCGAGGCTGGCGACGGCGATCTGTTCGGTGATTCCGGCAACCCGCAAATCACCCTCGTCGGTACGTCGCACAGCGGCAAGAACTACAACTTCGCCGGCTTCCTCGAAGAAGCCATCGGCGCCGACATTCTCAACGTCGCGTTCCCCGGCGGTGGTCTGGAAGGTTCGATGCTGCAGTACCTCGGCAGCGACGAATTCCAGAAGACCCCGCCGAAAATCCTCATCTGGGAATTCTCGCCGCTGTATCGCCTCGACCAGGAGACCATCTATCGCCAGATGATGTCCCTGCTCGACAATGGCTGCGAAGGCAAAGACGCGCAGATGTCCGCGAGCACCACGCTCAAGCCGGGCGGCAAACAAGAACTGCTGGTCAACAGCAAGAACCTGAACCTGCAGAACAGCAGCCATCAGGTCGACATCCGCTTCGCCGATCCTTCGGTGAAAACCCTGCAAGCCACCCTCTGGTACATGAACGGTCGCCACGAGGACATCAAGATCGAGAAACCGGAAACCTCCGACACCGACGGTCGTTTCGCCTTTGAGTTGCGCACGGACGAAGACTGGGCCACGCAGAACCTGCTGGCGGTCGAAGTTCAAGGCCCGGAAGCGGGCACCGCGCCGCAAAAAGTCGAAGCGAAAATCTGCAAACGCAACGTATTCCCGGGCGCTGGGCAACAAACCGCTCAGGTCGGGCAATGAGGTCTGCTATGCGAAATCCGAAACTCAAAAATCTGTTGGCACCGACGCTGCTGAGCCTGGCGATGTTCGCCGGGGCGACTCAGGCCGCCGCGCCACTGCGTCCACCGCAGGGCTATTTCGCGCCTGTGGATAAATTCAAGACCGGCGACAACAGCGAAGGCTGCGATGCCATGCCGACGCCGTACACCGGGCCGCTGCAATTTCGCAGCAAATACGAAGGCTCGGACAAGGCGCGTTCGACGCTGAACGTGCAGTCGGAAAAAGCTTTCCGCGACACCACCAAAGACATCACCACGCTGGAACGCGGCACTGCCAAACGGGTGATGCAGTTCATGCGCGACGGTCGTCCGGAACAGCTCGACTGCACGCTGAACTGGCTGACCGCGTGGGCCAAGGCCGACGCGTTGATGTCGAAAGACTTCAACCACACCGGCAAGTCGATGCGCAAATGGGCGTTGGGCAGCATGGCCTCTTCGTACATTCGCCTGAAGTTCTCCGACTCGCATCCGCTGGCGCAACATCAGCAGGAAGCGCAGGTGATCGAGGCGTGGTTCAGCAAAATGGCCGATCAGGTGGTCAGCGATTGGGACAACCTGCCGCTGGAAAAAACCAACAACCATTCCTACTGGGCCGCATGGTCGGTGATGGCGACGTCGGTCGCGACCAACCGCCGCGACCTGTTTGACTGGGCGGTGAAGGAATACAAGGTCGGCGCCAATCAGGTCGATGCCGACGGTTACCTGCCGAACGAACTCAAGCGCCAGCAACGCGCCCTCGCCTATCACAACTACGCCCTGCCGCCGCTGGCAATGATCGCCAGTTTCGCTCAGGTCAACGGGGTCGATTTGCGTCAGGAAAACAACGGTGCGCTGAAGCGTCTGGGTGATCGGGTGTTGTCCGGGGTGAAAGATCCGGATGAATTCGAGAAGAAGAACGGCAAAGAGCAGGACATGACCGACCTGAAAGAGGACATGAAATTCGCCTGGCTCGAACCGTTCTGCACCCTCTACACCTGTGCGCCGGATGTCATCGAGAAGAAGCGCGGCATGCAGCCGTTCAAGACCTTCCGCCTCGGTGGCGACCTGACCAAGGTCTACGACCCGTCCCATGAAAAGGGCAACAAGGGCTCTTGAAAGGCGAAAAGCAAAAGCCCCTCACCCTAACCCTCTCCCGGAGGGAGAGGGGACTGACCGAGGTGTTTTTGAGAAATCCGCCGACCTGATACATCGAATCGATCTCAGGTGTTGAAAAACAACCGAGATCAGGCTGTAAGGAAATACCGAGTCGATCTCCATTTCTGAAAACCATGGAGATCAGGCTCCCTCTCCCTCCGGGAGAGGGCGGGGGGTGAGGGGCGCGGTCTGACGGCCAGCTCCGACCTCAAGCAAGCACTGTGTCACCCCTCCACTACCACGGGGGGTTTGGGGGGGCTTTGGCCCTTGACTGTTGGTTCAAACATGGAGAGATCGGGATGGTATTTTCATCCAACGTGTTCCTGTTTCTGTTCTTGCCGATCTTTCTCGGCTTGTACTACTTGAGCGGGCAACGCTATCGCAATTTGCTGCTGCTGATCGCCAGCTACGTGTTCTATGCCTGGTGGCGTGTGGACTTCCTCGCGCTGTTCGCCGCCGTCACATTGTGGAACTACTGGATCGGCCTCAAAGTCGGTGCCGCCGGTGTCAGAACCAAACCGGCGCAGCGCTGGCTGTTGCTCGGTGTCGCAGTCGATTTGTGCATCCTCGGCTACTTCAAGTACGCCAACTTCGGCGTCGACAGCATCAACGCGATGATGACGTCGGTCGGTCTGTCGCCGTTCATCCTCACCCACGTGCTGCTGCCGATCGGGATTTCGTTCTACATCTTCGAATCGATCAGCTACATCATCGACGTGTATCGCGGCGACACCCCGGCCACGCGCAACCTGATCGACTTCGCGGCGTTCGTGGCTATCTTCCCGCACTTGATTGCCGGCCCGGTGTTGCGTTTCCGCGACCTCGCCGACCAGTTCAACAACCGCACGCACACCCTCGATAAATTCTCCGAGGGCTGCACGCGGTTCATGCAGGGTTTCATCAAGAAGGTCTTCATCGCCGACACCCTCGCGGTGGTCGCTGACCATTGCTTCGCCCTGCAAAACCCGACCACCGGTGACGCGTGGCTTGGCGCACTCGCCTACACCGCGCAGCTGTATTTCGACTTCTCCGGTTACAGCGACATGGCGATTGGTCTGGGCTTGATGATGGGTTTCCGCTTCATGGAAAACTTCAAACAGCCGTACATCAGCCAGTCGATCACCGAGTTCTGGCGTCGCTGGCACATCAGCCTGTCGACCTGGCTGCGTGACTACCTGTACATCACCCTCGGCGGTAACCGTAAAGGCACGCTGATGACCTATCGCAACCTGTTCCTGACCATGCTCCTCGGTGGTCTGTGGCACGGCGCGAACATCACCTACATCGTCTGGGGCGCCTGGCACGGCATGTGGCTGGCGATTGAAAAAGCGCTGGGCCTGAACACTTCGCCACGCAGCCTCAACCCGATCCGCTGGGCGCTGACCTTCCTGCTCGTGGTCATGGGCTGGGTGATCTTCCGCGCCGAGAACCTGCACGTTGCCGGGCGCATGTACGGCGCGATGTTCAGCTTTGGCGACTGGTCGCTGTCGGAACTCAATCAGGCCAGCCTCACCGGTCTGCAAGTGGCGACTCTGGTTGTGGCGTACGTGACGCTGGCGTTCTTCGGCCTGCGTGATCTCTACACCAACCAGCCGCCGGCCAAGAGCAAACCTGAAGTCAACGTCGAGGCCAACGGCCCAGCGACGGCGACTCCGGGAATGATCAAGGCAGCCCCTGGCGAAAACCCGGCGAGCATCCATGAGCCTGGCTACACCGTCGGCGTCGAAGCCCAGGTGCAACCGGCCTACTGGAGCGCGGACTGGTCGCGCTACGTGATGCGCGGCTTGATCCTGCTGCTGTTCATCGCCTCGATTCTCAAACTCTCGGCGCAAAGCTTCTCGCCGTTCCTTTACTTCCAGTTCTGAGGGATCTGACATGACCCGCTCATTACGCATCTTCTACATCGCCCTGTTCCTGGTGACCCTGTTGGTCTTGGGTCTGTGGTCGGTTCGCAGCTTCTTCGGCTTCAGCACCAATGCCGATGCGACGGTGCTCAACGGCCGCTGGACCAAGGCTGTGGAAACCCACTACGACGATGAGTTCCCGATCAAGCGTCTGGGCACTAACCTCTGGGCCGCGCTGGATTTCAAACTGTTCAACGAAGGTCGTCCGGGCGTGGTGCTCGGCCGCGATCAGTGGTTGTACAGCGATGAAGAATTCAACCCGATCGTCAACGAAGAGCTGAACCTGCAAGGCAACTACGCGCTGGTCGAAGGCGTGCGCCAGACCCTGAAAGCGAAAGGCGTGAAACTGGTGATGGCGATCGTGCCGGCCAAGGTTCGTCTGTACCCGGAGCATCTGGGTGAAGTGAAACCGGCGAGCATTCACGAAAATCTCTATCAGGATTTCCATGCTCGTGTAGCCGCCGACAAGATCCTCGCCCCTGACTTGCTCAAGCCGTTCCAACAGGCCAAGCAAAGCGGTCAGCAAGTGTTCCTGCGCACCGATACGCACTGGACGCCTGAGGGCGCCGAGGTTGCAGCAAACACTTTGGCGAAAACCATCGCCGACAAGTTCCCGCTCAGCGGCGAGCCGCAGCGCTTCGTTACCACGCCAGCGGAAAAGGTCACGCACAAGGGCGATCTGCGCTTGTTCCTGCCGCTCGATCCGCTGTTTGAAAACCTGATGCCGGCACAAGAGCCGCTGCAAAAGCGCAACACCGTCGCGGCTGGCGATCAGCCTGCCGGTGACGACGCGCTGTTCGCCAGCAATGAAGTGCCGGTGGCACTGGTCGGCACCAGCTACAGCGCCAACCCCAACTGGAACTTCGTCGGTGCGCTGAAACAAGCGCTGCACAGCGACGTGGTGAGCTACGCCGAAGACGGCCACGGCCCGATCCTGCCAATGCTCAGCTACCTGAAAAGCGATGACTTCAAGAACAGCCCGCCACAGGTGCTGATCTGGGAGTTTCCTGAACGATATCTGCCTGTGAACAACGAAATCGGCGACGCCGACCCGCAGTGGGTCGCAGAGCTTAAACAAGCCGGCGCGCGCCAACAAAACGTAGCAATCAACACTAAATCCGAGACGCCCGATCGGGCGCAAAACTGAAAGAGAGGTACACCATGACTTTCACTACTACTCCTCGTCGTCTCGCAAAACGCATTGCACTGGTTGCAGGTCTGAGCGTGCTGTCGGTTCAAGCTTTCGCCGGTGGTGACGCCGCACTTTATGGCCCGACTGCACCGAAAGGCTCGTCCTTCGTGCGCGTCTATAACGCCAGCAACGCTGAAGTCAGCGCCACCGTCGGCAGCACCAACCTGAGCGACGTTGCGCCACTGGCCAGCAGCGACTTCAGCTTCATGCCGGGAGGTGATTACAGCGCCAAAGTCGGCAGCCAGACCCTGCCGGTGAAACTCGCCGGTGACCACTACTACACCCTGGTCAACAACGCTTCCGGCGCGCCGCAACTGATTGAAGAGCCGCCGTTCAAGAACAAGCAGAAATCCCTGGTGCGCGTGCAGAACCTCAGCGACAAACCGCTGACCCTGAAGACCGCCGACGGCAAGACCGACGTGGTGCCGAACGTCGCCGCCAAAGGCCGTGGCGAACGTGAAATCAACCCGGTGAAAGTCAGCCTGGCGCTGTACGAAGGTGACAAGAAAGTCGGCGACGTAAAACCGGTCGCCCTTGAGCGCGGTGAAGCGGCGGTGCTGTACGTCACCGGCAGCGGCAGCAGCCTGTCGCCAGTCTGGGTAAAACGCCCGGTGTCGACTCGCTAACAAATTTCCCGAGAAGACGCTGATCCCTGTAGGAGCTGCGGCACGCTGCGATCTTTTGACTCTGTTTATGAAGATCAAGATCAACAGATCGCAGCCTTCGGCAGCTCCTACAAGGGAATGCGGCGGCCTCTCGGTACGAAACAAAAACAAGAGTGAAACGACACAGCGTTCGTGCCTCTAACCAATCGATTTTATGGAGTAAACAATATGATTCCGGTGATCTTGTCAGGTGGTAGCGGTTCACGTCTTTGGCCGCTTTCGCGTAAGCAGTTCCCTAAGCAATTCCTCGCCCTGACCGGCGAACACACATTGTTCCAGCAGACCCTCGAACGCTTGGTGTTCGAAGGCATGGACACTCCGATCGTGGTCTGCAACAAGGATCACCGCTTCATCGTCAACGAGCAGTTGAGCAATCGTAATCTGGAATGCCAGCGCATCCTGATGGAACCGTTCGGCCGCAACACCGCGCCGGCCGTGGCGTTGACCGCGATGATGCTGGTCAATGAAGGTCGCGACGAACTGATGCTGGTGCTGCCGGCTGACCACGTCCTCGAAGACCAGAAAGCCCTGCAACGCGCCCTCGCCCTCGCCACCGTCGCCGCTGAAAACGGCGAAATGGTGCTGTTCGGCGTACCCGCGACCAAACCGGAAACCGGTTACGGCTACATCAAATCCACTGCAGATTCGCTGCTGCCCGAAGGCGTCAGCCGCGTCTCGCACTTCGTCGAAAAACCTGACGTCAAACGCGCTACCGAGTACGTGCAGTCCGGCGGTTACTACTGGAACAGCGGCATGTTCCTGTTCCGCGCCAGCCGCTTCCTCGAAGAGCTGAAAAAGCACGATCCGGACATCTACGACACCTGCCTGCTGACCCTTGAGCGCAGCGAGCAGGATGCCGACACCGTGACGCTGGACGAAGCTACCTTCGCCTGCTGCCCGGACAACTCCATCGACTACTCCGTGATGGAAAAAACCCAGCGCGCCTGCGTGGTGCCGCTGACCGCTGGCTGGAGCGATGTCGGTTGCTGGTCGTCGCTGTGGGAAGTCAACGAGAAAGACGCCAACGGCAACGTCACCAAAGGCGACGTGGTCATCCAGGACAGCAAGAACTGCATGATCCACGGCAACGGCAAACTGGTGTCGGTGATCGGTCTGGAAAACATCGTCGTGGTCGAAACCAAAGACGCCATGATGATTGCCCACAAAGACAAGGTTCAGGGCGTCAAGCAAATGGTCAACACGCTCAACGAGCAGGGCCGCAGCGAAACCCAGAACCATTGCGAGGTTTATCGTCCGTGGGGTTCGTATGACTCGGTGGACATGGGCGGGCGTTTCCAGGTCAAGCACATTTCGGTGAAACCGGGTGCATGCCTGTCGCTGCAGATGCACCACCACCGCGCCGAACACTGGATCGTGGTCAGCGGCACCGCCGAAGTGACCTGCGATGAAAACGTGTTCCTGCTCTGCGAAAACCAGTCGACCTACATCCCGATCGCCTCGGTGCATCGCCTGCGCAACCCGGGCAAGATCCCGCTGGAAATCATCGAAGTCCAGTCGGGCTCGTACTTGGGCGAAGACGACATCGAACGCTTCGAAGACATTTACGGCCGCTCCACCCCGATCGAACGCGGCGTGTCGGTGAAAACCATCGCGCAGTAACTGATCGGCAAAACAAGAAGCCCTCGTCCAGCCCGTTGCGTTCCCTATCCGCAGCGGGTTGGGCGGGGGCTTTTTTTTAGAAGCGAAAGATCGCAGCCTGCGGCAGCTCCTACAGGGCAAATGCGTTCCAACTGTAGGAGCTGCCGCAGGCTGCGATCTTTTGACTTTGCCCTTCCCATCGCCAACCTCACCTACGCTTAGGTAGGATGACCCTCTCTCTCCTAGAGGTTGTACACATGTTCATCGGCATTTTGCTGGTCATCACCTGGCTGATCCTGTTGCTGCGCTATCCGGCCAAAGCCTTGCCGGTGTCAGTGGCAGCCGCTATCGGCCTCGGTCTGGTAGCGATGTGGGTGGTGTGGCTAGACAACCGCGAGATCAAGCAACTGGCGCGCCTCGAGTTGCGCATCAGCTACGCGCCGGAGCAATGCCCGGCCGATCGCCCGCTGCAACTGAAGATGAACAACGGCAACAGTGTGCCGCTGACCGAACTGCGCTGGCGCATCGCAGCCTACGCGCCGGGCGACACGGTCAATCTGGCCGACAACCAATACACCGCACCGCGCTACCGTGGCCCCGGCGAATTGCAGGCCGGTTCGACGTGGGAAGACTGTTTGCCATTGCCGCCACTGCGTCCCGGTTATCGCCCGCAAACTCTGGAGTTCCGCGCCGAGCATTTGCAGGGTAGTTTCTCCGACTGATCCCCCTTCCCAACTTTTTTGCACAAGGAATGCGCCATGCCCGTTGCGTTGATTACCGGTTGTTCCAGCGGCATCGGCCGCGCGCTTGCCGATGCGTTTAAAACCGCGGGCTATGAGGTCTGGGCCAGTGCGCGCAAGGCTGACGATGTCGCTGCATTGAATGCGGCCGGTTTTACCGCCGTGCAGCTGGATGTCAACGACGGCGCGGCGCTGGCGCAACTCGGCGAGCGAATCAGTCAGGAGCATGGCGGCCTCGACGTGCTGATCAACAACGCCGGTTATGGCGCGATGGGGCCGTTGCTCGACGGCGGTGTGCCGGCGATGCAGCGGCAGTTCGAAACCAATGTGTTTTCCATAGTCGGCGTTACCCGCGCGTTGTTTCCGGTGCTGCGGCGGGGCAAGGGACTGGTGGTGAATATCGGCAGCGTGTCAGGGGTTTTGGTCACGCCGTTTGCCGGTGCTTACTGCGCCTCGAAAGCGGCGGTGCACGCATTGACCGATGCCTTGCGCATGGAACTGGCGCCGTTCGGCATTCGTGTGATGGAAGTGCAGCCGGGGGCGATTCAGTCGAGCTTCGCCAAGAATGCCGGGCATGAGGCCGAGCAGTTGATCAATGAACAATCGCCGTGGTTTCCGTTGCGTGAAGGCATTCTCGCGCGGGCCAAGGCTTCGCAGGACAAGCCGACGCCGGCTGCTGAGTTTGCCGCTGATTTGCTCAAGGCTGTGCAGCAGAGCAACCCGCCGCGCTTGATCCGCATTGGTAACGGCAGCCGGGCGTTGCCGCTGTTGGCGGCGTTGTTGCCGAAGGGGTTGCTGGAGTCGGTGTTGATGAGGCGGTTCGGGTTGCAGAGGCAGCTCTGAGACCAAGTTGACGCCATCGCGGGCAAGCCTTGCTCCTACGGTTTTGTGTGCGCCGCAAACCCAATGTAGGAGCAAGGCTTGCCCGCGAAGAGGCCAGACCAGGCACTGCAGTTCCTCAGCCCCACCCTTTCATGAAATCAATAAACGCCCGCACCTTCAGCGGCAAATGCCGGGTGTCCGGGTACAGCGCGTAGACCCCTTGCTGGGCAAAGCGGTGGTCGGGAAGCAAACGCACCAACCGCTGTGCATCCAGATCCTCCTGAATTAACCATTGCGGCAAAATCGCCACACCCTGCCCGGTCAACGCAAAGGCCCTGAGCGTCGCCGAGTTGTCCGCAACAATCGCAGTGGTTCCCGGTTTCGGCTGGTAGAAATGTTCAGCACCGTGCGGATCAGTCACCGTCATCTCCGGCACCCGCCCGTGCCCCAATGTCGGCATCGACTCCAGCACCGCCAGCGTATCAACCGGCGCAAAGCGCTCGACCAATCCCGGCGCTGCCACCGCGAACACCTCGAATGTCGACAACTGCACCGCTCGCAGATTGGAGTCATGCATGCGCCCCAAACGGATCGCCAAATCAAACCGTTCAGAGATCAGATCGGCATGCGTCGAAGACGTCGACAGGTGAATATTCAACTGCGGTTGCTGTTGACGAAATACCTCCAGCGCCGGCACCACTTGCGCCAGCGCGAACTCCACCGTCGTGGTAATCCGCAACGTGCCCTTGAGCTGTGAATGCTCCGAGCGCGCTTCCTCAATGGCCAGTCGCGCTTCATCCAGCGTGCGCAAACAGCGTCGATAAAAACGCTCGCCCGCATCGGTCAGCGCCAGTTGCCGGGTGTTGCGCGTGAGCAAGGTCACGCCCAATTCCTCTTCCAGCCGCTTGAGATTGAAACTCACCACCGCGCGAGTCTGGCCCAATGTGTCAGCGGCAGCGGTCAACGAGCCGGCCTCGACCACGGCTTTGAAGGTGTCGAATCGATCCAGACTGACCATGGCCACGGCGCTCCTTGTCAAAATAATTTTGACAAACTAGCAGCCAAACCAGCGTTTTCCTATCACCAGAAGCGCCCTACCCTGCACGTCTCATCACAGGGAAGCTGCCATGGCTTATCGCTCGAAAGTCGCGCTGGTGTATCTGTTGGGGTTCGCCCTCGACTTGCTGAACATGTTCGTCGCCAGCATCGCCTACCCCGACATCGCCCAACAATTGCATGCCTCGGTGACGCAACTGGCGTGGATCACCAACGCCTACATGCTCGGGCTGACGCTGATCATTCCGCTGAGCGTGTGGCTGGCGGCACGGGTCGGCGAGCGACGGCTGATTCTCGCCTCGCTGCTGTTGTTCGGGATTGGCTCGGTGCTGGTGGCGCAAGCGGCATCGATCGAAAGCTTGATTGGCTGGCGCTTGCTGCAAGGGCTCGGTGGCGGGTTGTTGCTGCCGGTCGGTCAGGCGTTGGCGTATCGACAGTTTCCTCCATCGCAGCGCGCGCATTTCACCGGCGTGGTGTTGCTGGTGGCGCTGATGGTGCCGGCACTGTCGCCGGCGGCGGGCGGATTGATTGTTCAGGCGTTGTCGTGGCGGTGGATTTTCTACCTGAATTTGCCGGTGACGCTGCTCGCGTTTGGCCTGGGTCTGTTCTGGCTGAAAGCCGATCAGCCTTCGAGTGAACGCCCGACGCTGGATGCGCGCGGCTTGCTATTGGCGGCGACTGCGCTGAGTTTGTTGTTGATCGCCGTCAGCATGCTGAGCGAAACAGACACCCGCATCCTCGGTCTTTTCGTCCTCGTGCTCAGCGTCCTGACCCTGTGCATTTATCTGCGTGACGGCTGGCGTAAACCCAACGCCATTCTCGATCTGCAACTGATCAAAAATTCCTCCCTGCGTCTGGCGATGCTGATCTACCTGTGCGTGCCCGGCGTCTTTACCGGCACCCACATGATCGCCGTGTTGTATCTGCACAACCTCGGCTTAGGCGCAGCGCAAATCGGGGCGTTGATGCTGCCATGGGCAGTGGGTTCGGGCGTGGCGATCATGCTCGGAAAACGCAGTTTCAATCGCCTGGGGCCGAAGCCGCTGTTGAGCGCTGGCATGCTCCTGCAATGCCTCGGTATCGTCTTGCTGATGCGCATCGAACAACCCGCCAGCACGCCGCTGATCATCGCCTACGGCCTGATGGGCCTCGGCGGCAGCCTGTGCAGCGTCACCGCGCAAACCTTGGCATTCGTCGGCATCGTGCCAGAAAAAATGGGCCACTCCAGTGCGCTGTGGAATATCAATCGTCAGCTTGGTTTTTGCCTCGGCGCGGCGTTGCTCAGTTCCTTGTTGGGGGCTTTGGGTGATGAGGGTTTTCGCTACTGCTTCCTCGCTGCCGCGTTGCTGACGATGCTGCCGATGGTCAGTGTTTTGCGGTTCGATTCGACGGTAGTGCTCGCGCTGCTGACTCAAACTCCCCTCAAGGAAAAATCTACATGACCGACTACAGCGAATACTTTGATGAAGTGAATCAGGCACACGAAGCCATCGAACGATGGTTTGCCGTGGAGGGAGACGACGCTGAACTGGAGCGACTGCTAGCGCGGTTTTCGCCTGAATTCTCTATGGTTTCGCCGTTGGGCCGGGTATTGGATTTCGAGGCGTTGAGCGGGTTGTTTCGGATGGCTGGAGGTAAGAAGCGCGGGTTCAAAATCGAGCTCAGCGAACTGTGCGGGATTGCATTACACGAGCGCGGTGCGATGGTGAGTTACCGCGAGCAGCAGACGGATGCGAGCGGGTTGCATACGGATCGGCGTTCGACGGTGGTGTTTGAAAAACCTGAGTCCGGGCGAGTGATTTGGCGGCATTTGCAGGAGACGTTTTGCGCTGAGTGATGACTTGGCACTCTCCTGGGATACCGAGCTTGCTCGCGAATTGAGCGATACGGTCTGTCAGTTATCCACAACGCTTTGATTCACCACAACGGTGCAAGTAATCCCCGCCGCCAACAGAACCCCCTCCGGCACCTCATCAATGTGTATCCGCACCGGCACCCGCTGGGCCAACCGCACCCAGTTAAAGGTCGGATTCACATCGGCGATCAGCTCGCGGCTTTCCGGGTTGTCGCGGTCGTAGATGCCGCGCGAAATACTTTCCACGTGGCCCTTGAGCACTTCGCCGCTCATCAATTGCATGTCGGCTTTATCTCCGACGCGAACGTGGGGCAGTTTGGTCTCTTCGAAGAAGCCGTAAACCCAGAACGAGTTCATGTCGACCACGGCCATTTTCGCTTCGCCGATACGGGCGTAATCACCGCGATGCACGTTGAGGTTGGTCACGTAACCGTCGACCGCCGCACGCACTTCGGTGCGTTTGAGGTTGAGTTCGGCGGCTTCCAGTTGCGCCTGGGCGTGTTGGTAATCGGCGAGCGCGGCGTCGGCGATGTTGCTGGCGTCGTCGCGGTTTTCCTTGGAGATCACCAGGTTGTCGAGGTCGGCGCGGCGATGGGCGTTGACCTTGCGCATCTCCCAGGTCGACTTGCGCGAAGCGACCAGCGACTGCGCTTGTTTGACGGCGATGCGGTAGTGCTCCGGGTCGATCTGCATGAGCAAATCGCCCTTCTTCACCAGTTGGTTGTCGCGCACCGGCACGTCGATCACCTCGCCGGTAACATCGGCGGCGACGTTGATGATGTCGGCACGCACGCGGCCGTCGCGGGTCCACGGTGTGTTCATGTAGAGCTCCCACAACGTGCGGCCGATCCACAGCGCCAAGGCCAGCACCAGCAGGGTCGCGAGCAGGCTGAAAAACTTTTTCATGGGGACGTTCTCAACGGTAGACAGTCAGCGCCATGGCGCCGAACAGACAGGTAAACAGACTCAGACGCAGCAGCGCCGGGTGCCAGAAAAAACGGTACAAATCGAAGCCGGACAAGAACCGGTCCACCGCCCAGGCCAGTGCCGCAGCGATGAAAAACATCAGGGTCATGGTCGGCATGTACACGCCGTGGAAAGCGATTTCACGAGGCATGGGCAAGTCCTTCGGGCTTGGCGACGGCGTAGGCAGCGAGCGGTGATTGCGGGTCGAGCAAGGAGGTGCGGATGAAGTGCAGATAGCTCTTCACCCGGCGCAATGCGGAGGTATCGAAATGCGGCGGGAACGGCTCATCAGTCGCGGCGACTCGACTGATCGCATGATCCACCGCGACCAGTGCGCGTTCGAGATTGCTGGAGTTGGGTTGCAGAAACAGCCGCACCAACGCACGACCCATCACGCGAATTGCTTGCCGCCACGGCTGCGATTCGGCATAGGCCGGGTGCACCGGCAGGATCGCCTGTTCCTTGCGCAACTCGATGATCGCGTGGCCGACTTCGAGCACCACGAACATCCAGCGCAGCAGATTCTTTTGCACCTTCGGCTCACCCGCCGCGAGACCGTAGGCCTGATGCAGCAGATCGCGGGTGCGGCTCTCGAAACTCGAGGCCAGGCCTTTTAGTTTGCCGCTGATTGCGTAAACCACTTGGCCGCGCAGATCCTGCTCCAGACGTTTCCACAGCCAGCGACTGTTCGGCGGCAGAATAATCGCCCCTGCAGCGGCGCAGACCAGCATGCCCATGACCATGGCGATGTAGTCGTTGATGAAGGTGTAGGGGTTGTAGATCGTCAGGTTGTCCGGCACCGAACCGGTGCTGAAGAAGATCAGCAAACCAAGGCCGACACCGGCGTATTGCGGGCGCGACGTGAGGAACGAGCCGAGCACGATCACTGGCGCGAGCATCACGCACAGCAATGGAAAACCGTCGATCCACGGGAAGATGAAAAACATCTCGACGAAGCCGATCAGGGCACCGAGGAAGGTGCCGCAAGCCATCTGGAAAGCCATGCGTTTCGGGTTGGGTGTGGCAGCCGAAAGGCCCACGGTGGCGGCGGCGATCAGGGTCATCGTCGCGCCACTTGGCCATGCAGTGGCGACCCAATAACTGCCGAGCACCACCAGAATGAACGAGGCGCGTATGCCTGATGCCGCAGCGGCCCACCAGTTGGTTTGCGGGGTGAACGGTTCATCCCAGCGCTCGCGTTCGTGACGGTGATCGGCGAGTGACGCGTGGGTCTGTGCATAACTGTGCAGGTCGTCGACGAAGCGATAAAGCAGTTCGTACGCGGTGTGGAAATCCAGTTGTTCGGCTTCGCTCGGATCGGTGTCTTGAAAGATCGCGCGCAAGGTTCGCACGCGTGTCGGCAAACCTTCTTTGTAGGTCGCCAGCGCAGTTGCCAAACGGGCGGCATCGGGGCTGGTGAGGGCGCGGCCGCTGAAGCCATCGAGCACTTCGGCGAGATCCTGCAGGCCCGGCCTGATCGCCGCGACCACGTGTTCTTCGCCGTTGACGCGCAGGCGTTCGAGCAATTGATGGAGGGCGTTGAAGCGTGTGGTGATGCCCATGAATTCGCTGTTCAAACGGCTCAGGCGACCGTTGCGTCGGCGCATGTGCGGGTCTTCGAAAACCGTCACGCTGCGCAAGCCTTCGAGGCCCACGGCTTCGGCGATAAAGCGCACGTTGCTCGCTTCGAAAGACTCGGCTTTGCTGCGTCCGCGCAGGCCATCGGTGACGAACAATGCGAACACGCCGAAGCGCTGGTACAAGGCGTTGCGCATGGCGGCACTGGCGGTTTGCGGCAGGATCGCGGCGCTGATCACGGTCGCGCAAAGGATGCCCAGCGAGATTTCCAGCACTCGCCATACGGCGGCCATGAACGCGCCGTCCGGGTGTGCCAGCGCGGGCAAACCGACCATCGCGGCGGTGTAACCGGCAAGGACAAAACCGTAGGCGCGGAAGTTACGGCAACGCGCGGCGCCGGCCGAACAGATACCGACCCAGATTGCCAATGAGCCGAGAAACAATTCAGTGTTTTGCGCGAATAACGCGATCAGCGTGACCATCATCGCCGACCCGGCCAATGTGCCGAGGAAGCGATAGAAACTCTTGGCAAACACCTGACCGCTTTGCGGCTGCATGACGATGAACACGGTGATCATCGCCGTGCGCGGTTGCGGCAGTTCCAGGCGCATGGCCAGCCACAGCGTGAGGAATGCGGCGAGCAACACCTTGAAGATGTAGACCCAGGTCACGCCATCGCTGCGCGCCCAGTCGAAAAATCCACGGCGCCATTCCAGGGAGTAGAGCCAGCGCAATGGTGCGGGCAAGGGAGTCATTCAATGTACTCAAGAATATTCAGGTAAAACGCGATCCCTGTAGGAGTGAGCCTGCTCGCGATGGCGGTGTATCAGCCAACATAAATGTCAGTTGATAGGGCCGCATCGCGAGCAGGCTCACTCCTACAATTGGTTTTGTGTTCAACGCAGGAATACCGGGGTTTTCGGGGCCGCTGTCTGTTCAGAGCTCGGCACATCGTTGCCAGCGCCAAGACCACCACCCAACGCAGTCACCAGTTCGGCATGCGCACTCAGACGCGCCGCCTGCACCTGCTGCTGCACTTGCTGTTGCTTGAACAGCAACGTCTGCGCATTGAGCACGTTGAGGTAATCGGTGAGCCCACGCTGATAAGCGATCATCGCGATGTCGTAGGTTTTCTGCGCCGTCGCCACCGACTCGGCGGCAAAGCCTTGCTGCTTGTCCATCGATTCGCGGCGGATCAACTGGTCGGAAATGTTCTTCAGCGCATTCACCAGCGTCTGGTTGTAATGCGCCACGGCGATGTCGTAACCGGCGGAGGCTTCACCGAGTTCGGCACGCAAACGCCCACCGTCAAAGATCGGCAGCGAGATCGCCGGGCCGACGTTGTAGTTGAGTTTCTTGCCGGTCAAAAACTCCAGCGCGCCGCCACCGGTGGCCATGTAGCCGAGGCTGCCGACCAAATCGACATTGGGATAAAACCCGGCATGCGCCACGTCGATCCCGCGCGCCTGCGCCGCGACTTGCCAGCGACTGGCGACCACATCGGGCCGCTGACCGAGCAATTCGGCCGGCAAAGCCGACGGCAGTTTCAACTCAGCGCCAAGGGACAAAGTCGGACGCTGCAACTGCGCACCCTCCCCCGGCCCTTTACCCGCCAGCGCGGCAAGTTGATTACGACTGAGGGCGATCTCTTCATCCAGCGCATCGATTTGCCGATGGGTTTCCGGCAGCGGCGTCTCGGCCTGGCTGACTTCGAAGTGCGTGCCGATCCCGCCGTTCAAACGCTTCTGCGCCAGATCGAGAATCTGCTGTTGCTGCTTGAGCGTCGCCGCGACGATGTCGCGCTGGGCGTAATGCAGCGACAGTTCGATGTAGGCGCGGACGATGTTGTTCTGCAATTCCAGCTGCGCCAGTCGCGCTTCGGCCGCGCTCATGTGCGCCAGATCCACCGCGCGCTCGCTGCTATTGCTTTCGCGGCCCCAGAGGTCGAGGGCGTAGCTGAAACCCAGCGCAGCGTTGTTATCCCAGGTCGTGGTGTTGGCCAGATCGCCGGGGCCGTAGAACTGATCGGTCGGCCAATTGTGGCGTTTTAACGTCGACTCGCCATTGATCTGCAACGACTCGGCCGCTTCGGCGACACCGGCCATGGCTTTCGCCTGGCGCACTCGCGCAGCGGCCATGGCCATGCTCGGGCTGCCTTGCACGGCGAGGTCGATCCAGCGATTCAGTTGCGGGTCGCCGTAGGCTTGCCACCATTGCGCGGTGGGCCAGTTGGCGTCACGGGCGGCGTGAGCGATGGCGTCGTCGGTGGCCAGTGAATTGGCCTCCAACGCCTTGCCCTGCGGGGCAATTCCGTCAGTTGAGATACAGCCGCTGAGACCCAGGGTAAAAGCCAGAACACTGAGCGGCAAAAGCGCTCTGTTGATGCGACGCGGCACAGCTGCGAATTCCTGAGAAGAGGATAAGGCGGGGCGTGTTCTCTGTAGGAGCTGCCGCAGGCTGCGATCTTTTGATCTTGATTCCCTTAAACCAAAATCAAAAGATCGCAGCCTTCGGCAGCTCCTACAGGGATCGGCGCAATTCTATGGAAGGCCCTGTGCGGCGATAAGCTGGGATTTCTGTGAATCTTTGTTACGGTTAACGAGATAATCCCTTGGTCGGGGGTCTCAGCCCCCGAAACTTCGTGTCACAATTTGCCATCTCCCTTGAGAGCACCCCATGGACACTTTGCAAAACATGCGCGCCTTCAGTTGCGTCGCCGAAGCCGGCAGCTTCACCGCCGCCGCCGTGCAACTCGACACCACCACCGCCAACGTCTCGCGCGCGGTCTCCAACCTGGAAGCCCACCTGCAAACCCGCTTGCTCAACCGCACCACCCGGCGCATCGCCCTCACCGAAGCGGGCAAACGCTACCTGCTGCGCTGCGAACAGATCCTCGCCTACGTCGAAGAGGCCGAAGCCGAAGCCAGCGACGCCCACGCGCGCCCGGCCGGGCAGTTGAAAGTGCACACCATGACCGGCATCGGCCAGCACTTCGTCATCGATGCCATCGCCCGCTACCGCAAAACCCACCCGGACGTGACCTTCGACCTGACCCTGGCCAACCGCGTGCCGGACCTGCTCGACGAGGGCTACGACGTGTCCATCGTGCTCGCCAGCGAACTGCCAGATTCCGGTTTTGTTTCGCAGCGACTGGGCATCACCTACAGCATCGTCTGCGCCTCGCCGGCCTATGTGAAAGCCAACGGCGCCGCGCAAAAACCCAGCGACCTGCTCAACCACGCCTGCCTGCGCCTGGTCAGCCCGGTGATCCCTTTGGAAAAATGGGCGTTCGACGGCCCGGAAGGCCAGGAAGTGGTCACCATTAACAGCTCACCGTTTCTGGTGAACTCCGCCGACGCGATGAAAACCGCGATCATCAGCGGCATGGGCCTGGGTGTGCTGCCGGTGTATGCGGCGATTGAAGGCTTGCGCAACGGCACGCTGGTGCGGGTGATGCCGAACTACCGCTCGCAGGAATTGAACCTGTATGCGATCTACCCGTCGCGGCAATATCTGGATGCGAAGATCAAAACCTGGGTTGAATACCTGCGCGGGTCGTTGCCAGAAATCCTCGCCGCACACCAAGCCGAACTGGCCGCCTACGAACTCAGCGGCACCCTCGCCGGCGCCCGAGTCGCCAACTGACCTTTAAACACACCACGCCCCTGTAGGAGCTGCCGCAGGCTGCGATCTTTTGATCTTCTTGTTTAAAAATCAAAAGATCGCAGCCTACGGCAGCTCCTACAGAACGGGGATTTCGCGGATGTTTCCGACAGGACGCGTCGGTTGTCCGTCGGAAGCGAGGTGGATAGGCTTTGGGTGTCGCTGACGAATCAGCGACCGGGCTTGGTCGCTCGGGTTTAGAATGGCGCACTTATCAAGCTTGCTTAATGGCGAGCCGTGCGTGGGAGAGCTTCGGCTCTGCCGGGTTTCCATTCCCTGGTCGACCAACCCGCGTACGGTTCGCCACCCTATTGCTTGGTCGCAGTGCTTGGCGAACTCCACTTCCCGAATGGAGCTTCACCATGATCAAACCAACACCGAATCCCCCCGAGCTCGACGACACCACCCCCTACGAATTCCCCGGCTCAAAAAGATTCCACGAAGCCGCCGAACGCGCCCTCGACCACTACCTCAAACCCAACGCACTCACCCTGCGCTTCCACAAACCCAGCACCATGTTCCAGGTCGCCCCGGATCAGGACAGCGAAAGCCTGCTGGTTCACGCCTGCGAATCACTGGCCCAAGCCAGCCTCATGACCAGCGACATCGCCGCCTACATCGAACTCCCGCAGCGAAGAACGATTCTGGCGATCCAGCAAATCATCATGCTCGCCGAACTGGCCGTGAATCGCGCGCTGGATAACCACGAAATAGCCCAAACCCCAGCACACAACTGAAAAGCCCCTCACCCTAACCCTCTCCCAGAGGGAGAGGGGACTGACCGAGGTGTTTGGACGAATGACGCCGACGTGAAATACCGAGCCGAACTTGAGCTTCAAAGCCTGAATCAATAGCCCCTCACCCTAACCCTCTCCCGGAGGGAGAGGGGACTGACCGAGGAGTTTGGGAGAAAGACGCCGACGTGAAATACCGCGTCGAACTCAGATTTTAAAAGGCTCACAAATCGGCTCCCTCTCCCTCGGGAGAGGGCTGGGGTGAGGGGCAAGAGCACCACAAAAACTAAAACCGTGCGCGCTGTGCTCTTCACCACTCAATAGGCCGAGTGTCAGCTCGCCTGCTCTTGATCTTGATCCACGGGCGACGTCGGAAGGCTGAGTGGAGGGATTGATCCGGGGGTGGGAGCGCAGCGACCGTTTGGCGCAGCCAAACACAGCGAGAGGAGGTGCAGCGAAGCAAACCGGAGGCGCTGCGCCCGGATCAATCCCGCAACGAAGGAACCCCGAGCCCCAGCGAGCGGGCCGAACGCAGGAGCAAAGCCTTTTCGGTTACCTTTTCGGCGTTTGGAAAAGGTGACTCGCCGTAAGGGCGAAACCTCAATCCGCCATCACCAAAAAAACGGATATACACCCAACCCCCCAAGAACATGGTCGGCCCAAAGGCCGCCAAGCCCCCCCGAGACAATCAAAGCGAGAAAATGTTAGCTTGCTTGCAATCAAGCCCGTCGAGCCCTCAGCAATGAAAAAGACTGTACTGGCCTTCAGCCGCATCACCCCGCCAATGATCGAACGCCTGCAACAAGAGTTCGACGTCATCGTCCCCAACCCAAAAACCGGCGACATCAACGCCCAATTCAACGAAGCCCTGCCCCACGCCCACGGCCTCATCGGCGTCGGCCGCAAACTCGGCCAGGCCCAACTCGAAACCGCGACCAAACTCGAAGTCGTCTCCAGCGTCTCCGTCGGCTACGACAACTACGACCTCGACTACTTCAACCAACGCGGCATCATGCTCACCAACACCCCCGACGTCCTCACCGAAAGCACCGCCGACCTCGCCTTCGCACTGATCATGAGCAGCGCCCGCCGCGTCGCCGAACTCGACGCCTGGATCAAGGCCGGCCAATGGCAAGCCAGCGTCGGCGCCCCACTGTTCGGCAGCGACGTACACGGCAAAACCCTCGGCATCGTCGGCATGGGCAACATCGGCGCCGCCATCGCCCGCCGTGGCCACCTCGGCTTCAACATGCCGATCATCTACAGCGGCAACAGCCGCAAGACCGAACTCGAACAACAACTCGGCGCCCAATTTCGCAGCCTCGACCAACTGCTGGCCGAAGCCGACTTCGTCTGCCTGGTCGTGCCACTCAGCGAGAAAACCCGCCACCTCATCAGCCACCGCGAACTGGCCCTGATGAAACCAAGCGCCATCCTCGTCAATATCTCCCGTGGCCCGGTGGTCGACGAACCCGCGCTGATCGAAGCCCTGCAAAACAACCGCATTCGCGGCGCCGGTCTGGACGTCTACGAAAAAGAACCGCTGGCCGAATCGCCACTGTTCCAGCTGAAAAACGCCGTGACCCTGCCGCACATTGGCTCCGCAACCAACGAAACCCGCGAAGCCATGGCCAACCGTGCCCTCGCCAACCTGCGCAGCGCCTTGCTCGGCGAACGCCCGCAGGATCTGGTCAACCCACAAGTCTGGCGCGGATAAAAAAAACGGGCAAGTGCAAAACTTGCACTTGCCCGCCACAACTTGACTACACAACTTGACTACACAACTTGAAATCCAACTTTAGCCCTAATAAAAGTCAAGCGTTATAAGCTCTCCACACTATCGAATTAACGATAACGCGCTATGGAGAGCGAACACCTTGAACAACATGACCACCGAAAAACTTATCCGCTACAGCAAAGTTATCTTGATGGCCTACATCAGCTTCTTTGGCCTGTTAGTGATCACCCATAACGTTACCGACTACAATTCAAACTACGAATACGTTGCTCACATCCTGAGCATGGACACCACCACCGCCAACGAAAACATTCTGTACCGGGCGATCGACTCACCGTATCTGCACCACCGGATCTACTGGTTCATCATTACGATGGAGGTCACGTACACCGTGCTCTGCCTGATGGGCACCTATCACTTGTACCGTAAGGTCAATGACTCGGCGGACGCTTTCCATGAAGCCAAGAAGTTTTCGATCATGGGCATACTGGTTGCCATCTTCATCTATTACGTCTGCCTGCAAACCGTCGGCGTCGAATGGTTCGACATGGACACTTCGCAATCATGGAATGCAAAAGACTGGGCTCGACATATCGTCGACTTCATCTTCCCGGTGATGATTTACATCACTTTGAAAGTCGAGCGCTGATCAACAGCGCTCTTTCATATCAAGCCAACTTACCGTGCGGCGGAACCAAGACTGTTTTCGGTTTACGAAACACCAACACGTTACCCAACATCACCAACACCAGCCCGACCAGCGCCGGCGCCGTCCACTGATAACCTTCGGCAAACGCCGAAACGTTAAGCGCGACCACGGGGAACAGCACCGTGCAATACGCCGCGCGCTCCGGGCCCATGCGGCCGACCAGCGTCAGGTAAGCGGTAAAGCCGATCACCGAGCCTGGGATGACCAAGTAAAGCAGCGCGCCGACGTAACGCGGCGACCAGTCCATGTCGAACGGAATGCCTTTGACCAGGCACCACACCGACAGCATCGCCGCGCCATACGCCATGCCCCAGGCATTGGTGGTCAGCGGCTTGAGGCCCGCCTTCTGCTGCAGGCTCGACAGCATGTTGCCCGCCGAAAAACACAAGGTGCCACACAACGCCAGACCCAGTCCCAACAAGGTTTGCGGACTGGCCTGATGCCCGGCCAGTTCGGGCCAGAACAACATGCCCAGACCGAACAGCCCCAGCGCCCCGCCCATCAATACATTGCGCGCGATGCGCTGCCCAAAGAACACCCGCGCATTCAATGCATTCCACAAAGTTGCGGTGGAAAACACCACCGCCACCAGACCGCTGGGGATCCACTGGCTCGCCGTCAGAAAACACATGAAGTTCACACAAAACAGGCACAAGCCCTGCGCCACACAAATCAAATGACCGCGACGGTTCATCGGTTGCAACCGACGGCTGAGCAGCAACAACACAAACAGCACCAGCGCCGCGAGGCCAAATCGATAAACAATCGACACCGGAATCGCCACCACCCCCAACTGCCATTTCAAGGCAATCCAGGTAGTGCCCCAGATCAGCACGGTCAGCAAATACAACGACAGGTTCATGGCGCTTACTCCTCAATAGGCCATGAGTGTCTGCCGAGGCTTGCCCTGGGCGCTTGCAGATTCTTGCGCTTTTGTCCGGCAGTGGGCTGGCAGCGCGAAGTCTACGGAGTAGGATGCAAGGCGTTGGAGAGAACCGATCATGGCCGCAATCGATAACCTGCAAGTCTTTCAAGCCCTCAACCGCTCGCCGAACGCACGCCTTGTGCACAGCGCCGAGCTCGGTGACGGCTTGTCTGCAGCTTTGTGGACCAACCATCACGACGCGCAGGAATACGAAGCGCCGAGCCATCACACGCTGTCCTGCTACATCGCTGGCGGCACCGGCACTTTTCGTCGCGGCCAGCCGGGGCAAAAAGGCGGGCCGGACAAGCTGTGCATCCTGCCCGCCGATCACGAATCGGGCTGGGTGATCAACGGTGATATTCGTTTGGCGCACCTGTATTTCAGCGCTGAACAATTCGCCCTCGGTTGCGTCACGCTGCTGGATCGTGAACCGCGTGAGATGCAATTGCGCGAGCAGACTTTTCTTGAAGATCCGCAACAGGCACAGCGCTTTCGGCAACTGCTGACGTTGAACTGGGCCGAGCCTGCCGAGCGTTTGCTGACCAGTAGCATTGCTCACGAATTGATCAGCCACACTTTGCTCAGCCAGGTTGGCGCGCGTCAGGGTTTGCGTTTGAAGGGTGGGCTGGCGCCGCATCAGCGTCGGCAATTGGTGGAGTTCATCGACAGCCAGTTGGCCGAGCCGATCAGCCTTGGGCAACTCGCCGGATTATGTTCGTTGTCGGAATATCACTTTGCGCGGATGTTTCGGATGAGCTTTGGCTTGCCGCCGCATCAGTACGTGCTGGCGCGACGTCTGGATCGGGCGCGGGCGTTATTGCGCGGTACGGCGTTGCCATTGGGGGAGATTGCTTTGGCTTGCGGGTTTGCCAGTGCGAGCCACTTTACCAATCGATTCAAGCAGGTGTTGGGCGGCACGCCGGGGGAGTATCGGCAGGCGTTTTTGCGTTGAGGCCTGGTTCCCCTCACCCCAGCCCTCTCCCGGAGGGAGAGGGAGCCGATTGGGGGATGCTCAAGCATTACACCGACCTGAAAGTACTTTTCTGAATCCATAATCAATTCGGTGTTTCAGGTCGCCGTATCGCGCAAGACACCTCGGTCAGTCCCCTCTCCCTCCGGGAGAGGGTTAGGGTGAGGGGCTTTTGATTTTGACTTAAAACTCCAACGTGCTGGACAACGAAACCTGCCGCGAATCCCCCATCGACACAAAGAACCGGCTCGCCGCCGACGTGTAATAAGTGCGATCAAACAGGTTCTTCACATTCAGCTGAAACTTGACCTTCTGCCCTTCAACCTGGGTGTCGTAAGTCGCAAACGCATCCGCCACGGTATAGCTCGGCAGATCAAAATCATTCACCGCGTTACCCGCCCGCTCACCGACATACCGCGCCCCGGCACCGACGCGCAATTGATCGCCACCGATCAAGCTGCCGAAGTCATACACCGCCGACAATGAGCCGCTATTCTTCGCCACGTTTTGCAGGCGCTTGCCTTTGTAGTCCGGGTCTTCCGTGACTTCGGCATCGGTGTAGGCGTAGCTGCCGATCATGCTCCAGCGCTCGCTCAACTGACCGCTCAAATCCAGTTCCAGACCGCGCGACCGCACTTCGCCGGCGGCGCTGTAAATCGTCGTTGGGCCTTCAGCATTGGCCACCAAAACGTTGCGCTTTTTGATGTCGAACAATGCAATGTTGCCGGTGACTTGTCCTGGCAGATCGAGGCGCGCGCCCAGCTCCCACGACTTGGCTTCTTCCGGCGCGATGCTGCCGTCGAGCACGCTGCTGCTGCCGCTCAGCGGGGCGATGGTCGAGTTGGGTTTGAACGATTCGGTGTAGCTGCCGTAGAACGACAAAGCGTCGGTGTAGCGATACACCAGCCCCGCGCGCGGCACCCATTTCTGCCCGTTACTGTCGGTGTTGGCCTTGAACGGCACGCCTTTGCCGGCGTACTGGTCGTACTCCTGAAAGCGCCCGCCGGCGACCAGAATCCATTGATCGGTGAGGTGAATCGAGTCCTGCATAAAGATCGAATCGCTGCGCAGTTCATCGGTCTGCGCGCTGTCGGCGGCACTGACCGTGGTGCCTTCGACTTCACGGCCATACACCGGATTGACGTAGCTGAAGGTGCTCAGGCTTTTCTGACGGATCAGGTCGGCGCGGTAGATCTTGCGGTACTCATCGTCGACGCCGAACACCAGGTCATGCTGCATGCCCAACACGTTGACCTTGCCTTCGAGGCTGGCGGTGGTGAAACGGTCGGTGCTGATCGCGTTTTGTGTGCCGTCCATGCTGCGGGTCAGCGTGCCTTTTTTGGTGTCGATGGCGGTGACGCGTACTTGGCTGGCGTCGTAGGTTTCGCGGTTCCAGCTGTAGCCGAAATGGGCTTTCCAGTCGTCGTTGAGTTCGTGGTCGGCTTCGAAGTGATAGAGATCCGAACGCCCTTCCATGTTGTTGAACGGCTCGTCGAGGCGCTCGTTGCGCGAGATATCCAGCGGATGATTGGTGCGCGGATCGATCAACGTGCCACGGTCGAACGGCGTGAGAAATTCGCGATGCTCGTAGGCGAACAACAGCTTGGTGCTTTCGCCGAACCAGACCAGCGAAGGCGCGATCAGGGTTTGGCGGAGCGTGCCGAAATTGCGCCAGTAATCTTCGTCTTCGTGATCGAGCACCATGCGATAGGCCAGCCCGGAATCGCCCAGCGCACCGGTGCTGTCGAAAGTGCCGCCGCTGCCATTCTTGCCGTCGCCGTAGGTCGAGCCGCGCAGGGTCAGCGCGTTGTATTGCGCCAGTTCCGGCTTCTTGCTGACCATGTTGACCACACCGCCGGGGTCTTGAATCCCGTAGAGCAACGACGCCGGGCCTTTGAGCACTTCAACGCGATCGACCGTGGCGTTCATGCCTCGGCCCTGCACGATTGGCATGCCGTCGCGCATGATCGAGCCGTTACGGTTGTCGCCGAAACCGCGGGTCATCACCGAGTCCTGCGTGCTGCCCAAGGTGTTGCCCTGAGTGATGCCGCTGACGTTGGCCAGTGCGTCGTCGAGATTGCGCGGCGCCTGATCGCGGATGACCTGCGCCGGGATGACGTTGACGGTCTGCGGGACTTCTTGCAGCGAGGCCGACGAGCGCATCACCGAACTGGTTTCCGGCGGCTGATAACTCAACGAATCGTCGCGCATCGAAGTGATGGTGGTGGCGCCGAGGTTCAGCGCGCCTGCGGTGGGCTGCGGCTCCAGTGCCAGGGTGTGGCTGTCGGTGCGGCGGAAACTCAGACCGGAACCTGTGAGCAACTTTTGCAGGGCCTGTTCCGCGCTCATCTGGCCGTTGACCGGCGGGGCGGTGAGGCCGTACGGCGCTTCGTCGGTGTAGACCACGCTCTGCCCGGTGACGCGGCTGAAATCGCTCAAGGCTTGCGGCAGCGGTTTGGCGGCCAGGCTGAACGTGAACTGCTTTTGCGGCTGGCTGCTGACGGTTTCAGCGGCGCGCGCCACACTCATCGGCAACAGCGCCAACGCCGAAAAGCTCAACGCCGACACGCCTAACCACTGTTTGACCGAACCCGATTTTGCCCTGGACTTCATGACTCATGACCTGTGTAGAACCGCAACGGATGCGAATGACTCGCAGTTTCAGTCACTACACGGATGGGGCCTGGGTTTACCTCATCACAATTTGAAAATATTTTTTCAGATCAAAAGATCGCAGCCTTCGGCAGCTCCTACAGGGGATCGCATTTCAATGTAGGAGCTGCCGAAGGCTGCGATCTTTTGACTTTGCCTCAACGCAAAATAATCAAATGCCCCAACACCTGATGCTGCTCAAACCCCAACACCCCCTGCAAAGAATTCAACACCGCCTGCGGATCCTTGCTCGGAAAACTGCCACTGACCTTGCGCGCCGCCAGCTCATCATTGAGCAGCACAATCCGCCCCGGATAATACCGGCGCAAATCCTCCACCACGTCCCCCAGCGTCGACTTGTAATACGTCAGCCAACCCTGCCGCCAGGCCAGTTGCGCCTTGCTGTCCACGGCATGCAGTTCTTCCGCCGATCCCGCGCCGTAAGCGACTTGCTGCCCGGCCGTGAGAATCTGCTGTTCGCCATCACGATCCGCCGTCACCCCGACACGCCCGGACAACACCGTCACCTGCGCGCCATGCGCTTGCAGTCGCACTTCAAATCGCGTCCCAAGCACCCGCGCCTGGCCCTTTTCGGCCTCGACCACAAACGGCTCACCGGTGTGCGTAACCGTGAAAAATCCGGCGCCACGGAGCAACTGCACATGCCGCTCACCCCGGCTGAAATCCACTGCAATCGCACTGTCAGCATCGAGGGTGACTTGCGATTGATCGGCCAACGTCACCGTGCGAATTTCCCCCGGCGCGGAAACGTAATCCGCCCCCAGATCATCAATCCAGCGCTGCGGCTGCCACCCGGTGCCAAGGCTGATCATCAACAACAGACACGCGGCCATCGCCAGCGCACCCGACCACCGCAACAGCTGCGGACGACGCGGTCGATCCATCGCATCGAGATAATCCTGCAGCGCCAAAGCGTCTTCATCGGCCAATGTTCGCGCCGGGCCTTCGCTCAGCTCCCAGACCACTTGCGCCTGCGCGTACGCCTCGACGTGCGCCGGATCGGCACGCAGCCATTGGCTGAAGGTGAGTTGATCGCCCGCGCTTGGCCGATCATGCAACAGGCTCAGCCAGGCGAATGCAGCCTGCTCCTGAGCCGGTGTCGGGGTGACGTAATCGGTTGGCTTCACGGTGCTTTCCCTGGCAGACGTGGCGCGGGTTCGCGCAGGCTGGCCTTACAGGCCTCGAGGGCGCGCATCATATGTTTTTCCACGGCACTTTGGGACAGGCCCATGGCTTTGGCGATGTCGGCGTACTTGCGACCGTGGATGCGATTGAGCAAAAAGATCTGTCGGGTGCGCTCGGGCAATGCACGCAACGCGGCTTCGACGTGACGCAGATCATTGCCCGCTTCGAGCGCGGCTTGCGGCTCGCTGCCGTGGCTGTGCGGCTCATCCGGTTGCCAGCCTTCATTGACTCGCGAGCGCGTACCTTCGCTGCGCAAATGGTCGATGGCGATGTTGCCGGCGCAACGTAAAAGATAAGTGCTGAGCTCTTCGACTTGCACCAGCGGCCGCCGCCAGAAACGCAGAAACAAATCCTGCACCAGATCCGCCGCCGTCGCCCGGCAGCCGACGCGCCGATTCACCAGCGCTTCCATCTGCGAACGCTGGGACAGAAACACCTGGAGAAAATGCGCACGCGCCCCGCGCGGTTCGTCGTCGCGGGATTCCGGAGGGAGACCTATCAGCACGTCAGCACTGCGCCCATGCCGCCACCGGGCTGGCCAACAGACTCAGCCCGGCGAGCGCCAACGCCAGACGCGGGCGATACGGCATCAGCAACACCAGCGTCAATGCGCTGAGCATCAGCACGGCGAACCAGTCGACCAAGCCAAAGCTCCAGCCATTGACCGTCACCGCCGCCCACAGCGACAAACACAGCAACAACCATCCGCCGATTTTCAGCGCCTGACGACGCGAGGCCGAAGGTTTGTGGCCAAGCAATTCATCGTGATGTCGCGGCATCGACAGACACAACGCGGTGAACCCGGCATAGCACAGCAGCAGCGCCAGCAACATCAGTTCGCTCCCTGCTCAAGGGTGATCGCCCGAGCCTTTTCGCGACGAGGATTTTTCACGCTGACGGTGCTGGCGGCGCGTTGCATTTTCCATGCGGCCCACGCCAGAAACACGCCGGTGGCGAAGCAGGTCAGATCGAAACCGGCGAGCGTCCAATCGCCCTGCGTCAGGGTTGCAGCGAGATTCCACGGCGTGGTCAGCGCGTTGATTACCGGCACGGCAGTAAACAGCAACGCGCCGCACGCCAGCTGCTCGACCCACGCCTTGCGCCCCGGTCGCAACAGCGCGTGAACCACGCTCAAACCCCAGGCGATAAAGAACGCATTCACTTCCCAATCCGCACGTCCGGCCAGACCTGTCGGCAGCAGACGATTGGCCAGGAAAAAAACCGCGATCGCCGTCACCAGCCCGGCCATGCTGGCGATGTTCAGCACTTCAACCAGCCGCAGTTCGAACGGCATCACACCGCTCTTCGCGTGTTTCAGCTGACGCTTGCCGAGCCAGATCACCAGCCCGGTGCCGATCATCGCCGTGCCGGCGAGCCCGCAAATGAAGTACAGCCAGCGCAGCACCGGGCCGGCGAAGTGGCCCATGTGCAACCCATAAAAAGCGCCGCCGACCGCCATGGCCATCGGCTGATTCTGTGTGCTGCCGAGCATCTGCCCGCTGACGCCATTGAACGTCACCGCACGGCCGAAATCGTGCACCACGCGGTCGCCGGCACGCGACAGCACCACCGTCGCATTGGCGTCGCCCGGATTGTTCACCGACAGTCGCGCCGTATGGCCGCCCGACCATTGTTCGCTGGCCTTGGCCAACAGCGGTGCCATGGGTGCCAGCGCCTGAGGAGTGTTGGCGCGTTCCGGGGTATTCGAGGCTGGGAATACTCCATCGTAAAACTTATTCACGTCGCTGCCGTACGACGCCAAAATGCTCGCCGGCATGACCATCGACATGAAAATCACCAGGCTGCTGTAGGTGATCATCAGGTGAAACGGCAGCACCAGCACGCCGACTGCGTTATGCCCGTCGAGCCAGGAGCGCTGGCCTTTGCGCGGACGGAAAGTGAAGAAGTCTTTGAAGATTTTTTTGTGGGTGATGATCCCGGTGATCAGCGCGACGAACATCACCATCGCGGCGATCGTCGCCAGCCAGCGTCCCCACGGATAGGGCATTTGCAGCTGAAAGTGGAAGCGGTAGAAGAACTCGCCGCCCATGCTTTCGCGGCCCTGCACTTCGCTGCCGGTTTGCGCGTCGAGGGTTTTCGATTCGAAGCGGCCGCGCTCGCCGGGTTTGCCCGGCGACTGCTGCCAGCGCACGGTCAGGCCGGGATCACGGGCGTCGGGCAAGTCGATCAACCAGCGCGAGGCGCCGGTGGCATGTTGCTGTAGATAATTTTGCGCCAGCGCCAGGCTCGCCTCGGCATTCAACGGTCGCGAGGGAATTTCAGGCTGCATCCAGTGCGTGGTTTCATCATTGAAATAGGCCAGCGTGCCGGTCAGAAAAATCGCGAACAGCAACCAGCCGAACACCAGCCCGACCCACGTGTGCAACCAGGCCATGGCCTGGCGAAAACCCTCTTTCATGCAAAGCCCAACCCGCGAGCAGCGCCGGAGATGGTCGCCAGAATCACGCTCGGCACTAGCAAACCGACCCACGCCGACCACGCCGTGCGGCAGGCAAAGCACCACAACACCGCCACCAGATAGACCAGAAACGAGACGGTCATGCCGGTCACCACGGCTTCGGCGCGGTTGAGCGGCAACCACATTGTCAGGGTGACACTGGCCAGCGCCGCGACCAGATAGCCGCCAAACACCGCCGCCAGCACCCGCGAGGTAACGGCCAGACGATAGGACATGGGAAGTGTGGCGAGTTTGGCTTTCATGTTTCGACCCTGAAACGAAAACGTCCGGCCGACAAGCCGAACAACAGTCGAGCAATATTAATGATAAATATTCTCATACGCAAAAGCATCTGATTGCCGGACACCGTCAGCGCACCCTACAATGCGAACAGTTCTTGTTCTCTAACGCACCTCTCTACCGCGTCAACAAAACGCCCGGAGTCACCGTTGTCGTCCGCCCATCCCGTCGAATCGCTCTATCAGGCCCACCACAACTGGCTGACCGGCTGGCTGCGGCGCAAACTCGGCTGCCCGGACAGCGCGGCGGATCTGGCGCAAGACACCTTCATCAAAGTGCTGACCGCTCGCGAACCGCCGGTGATCATCGAGCCGCGCGCGTTCCTCACCACCCTCGCCAAGCGCGTGTTGTTCAATCACTACCGCCGTCAGGATCTGGAGCGCGCCTATCTCGACACTCTCGCGCAGATGCCGGAAATGCTCGCGCCGTCGGAAGAACACAAAGCGATCATCCTGCAAACCCTGATGGAGCTGGATGAGTTGCTCGACGGTTTGCCGCGCCAGGTCAAACGCGCGTTTTTGCTGGCGCAGATCGATGGTCTGACTTATCCACAGATCGCCGCCGAGCTCTGCATTTCTGTGGCCACGGTCAAACGTCATCTGAACAAAGCGGCGATGCGCTGCTACTTCGCCCTATGAATCGCGCGCCGGATTTTTCTTCGCAGGTGGCCGAACAGGCTGTGCACTGGCTGATGGAAATGCAGCAAGGCGCCTTGAGCCCGCGTCAGCAGATGGCGATGCAGCAATGGCTGGAGGCGCACAGCGAACATCGGCGGGCGTGGGAACACATTCAGCGGGTCAATCAGCGGTTGCGCGGTGTGTCTTCACCGCTGGCGCATGCGGCGTTGAACGGGCCGAAGTCGGGCAGTCGGCGTCAGGCGCTGAAATTGTTGCTGATTCTTGGCGCTGGTTCGGCTGCGACCTGGGGAATGCGTGAGCACAATCCGCTGCCGTCGTTGCTTGCCGATTACCGCAGTCCGATCGGTCAACGGCGCAAGGTGGCGCTGGGTGCGGGCGATCAATTGCACCTCAACACGGCGAGTGCAGCTGACGTGCGGATTGATCAGCGTCTGATTCGTTTGCTTGAGGGAGAAATGCTCCTGACCGCGTCGCACGCGTTTGAAGTGCGCACGGCGCAGGGTGTTCTGCAAACCCAGGGCGCGCGTCTTAATGTGCGGCAATTGGCCGATCGCACGCAGGTGGCTTTGTTTGAAGGGCGGGTCGAACTAAGCGCCGATGGGCGTGCGCCGATGCTGCTGCCGGTGGCGCGGCAACTGAGTTTTACCTCGACGTTTGTTGGTGACGCGAAAGCGCTGGATGCCAACAGTGGCGCCTGGGTCGATGGCATGTTGGTGGCGGCGCATATGCGTCTGGGGGATTTTCTCGATGAGCTCGGTCGCTATCGTCGCGGGCAGCTTAATTGCGACAGGAAGGTTGCTGATTTGTTGATCTCCGGGACGTATCCACTGGACGACAGTGAGCGGATTCTTGATCTGCTGGAAATCAGTTTGCCGGTGAAGGTGAAGCGCTTTACCCGGTATTGGGTGACCGTTGAGGCGCGGGTGTAAGGAACAAGATCAAAGGATCGCAGCCTTCGGCAGCTCCTACAGGAGATATGCATTGCAAATGTAGGAGCTGCCGAAGGCTGCGATCTTTTGATCCTTGAAAAATAAATGAGCCGTTTTTCAGATCTGGCGTGACAGAGAAGGAAAGCCCCCTTGATTCAACCTTCTCAGGATCATCCACCATGCACCCCACCCGCCTCACGCCACTGGCCCGCAGCCTGCGCAATCTCGTCCTCGGCGCCAGCCTGAGCTTCAGCGCACTGCCCGCCGCGATGGCGGCCGACGCCAAGGCTTATCACATCGCACCGTCGTCGCTGGAAAACGCCCTCAACCAGTTTGGCCGTGAAGCGGGTGTGCTGATTTCTTTCGGTTCACAAATCACCAGCGGCGTGCAAAGCCGGGGTCTGGAAGGCAGCTTCACGCCTGAGCAAGGTTTGAATGCGCTGCTCGAAGGCACCGGTCTGCGAGCACGCGCCGAAGGTAACAACGCGTTCAGCCTGCAACCGATCACCGATGCCGCGCTGGAGCTGGACACCTCGAAAGTCGTCGGCGACTGGCTCGGCGATGCCGCGCAGATCAACGTCTTCGAACACCCCGGCGCGCGCGATGTGATCCGCCGCGAAGAGTTCGAACGACAAGGCGCGACTCAGGCGCGTGATGTGCTCAACCGCATCCCCGGCGTCAACGCCCCGGAAAACAACGGCACCGGCAGCCACGACATGGCGCTGAATTTCGGCATCCGTGGTTTGAATCCGCGCCTGGCTGCACGCTCGACCGTGTTGATGGATGGCATCCCGGTGCCGTTCGCCCCTTACGGCCAACCGCAGCTTTCGTTCGCGCCGATCAGCATGGGCAACATGGATGCGGTGGACGTGGTGCGCGGCGGCGGCGCGGTGCGTTACGGCCCGCAGAACGTCGGCGGCGTGGTCAACTTCGTCACCCGCGCGATTCCTGAAGCGCCTACGGTCAAGGGTGGCTTCCAGACTGAGACCAGCCCTTCGTCGAGCCACGACGGCTTCAAGACCAGCGCCAACCTGCTGGCTGGCGGCACCAACGCCAACGGTCTCGGCGGCGCATTGCTCTACTCCGGCACGCGCGGCGGTGATTGGCGCGAACACAGCGACACCGAAATCGACGACCTGATCCTCAAGGGCAAATATCAGCTCGACGAGGCCAACAGCTTCAACGCCATGGCGCAGTATTACGAAGGCAAGGCTGACATGCCCGGCGGTCTGAATGTTGCCGATTACGATGCCGATCCGTATCAGTCGACGCGCCCGAAAGACCAGTTCTGGGGTCGTCGCACCATGTTCAACTTCGGCTATCGCTATCAGGAAGATCGCCGCGAATTCACTGCCAATACTTTCTTCACCAAAACCCTGCGCAGCGGTTATCTGGATCAGGGCAGCTTCCTTTCGCTGTCGCCACGCGAGTATTGGGTACGCGGCTTGGAAACCCGTTTCGCCCAAGGCTTCGACCTCGGCCCGACCAGCCATGAAGTCGGCATCGGCTATCGCTACATCAACGAGGCCGGCCACGAACTGCGCTATCGCACGCCGATCGCCAGCAACGAATACCCGACCACCAACAGCCGCAACGACCGCGATACCCGTGGCGGCACCGAAGCCAATGCGTTCTTCGTCGACGACCGCATCGACATCGGCAAATGGACAATCACCCCGGGCGTGCGCTACGAGATGATCGACTCGCAGCAAACCAACAACCTGACCAACGTCAAATACGAGGGCGACTACAACACCGCGCTGCCGGCGCTGAACGTGCTGTATCACCTGACCGACAGTTGGAATCTGTACGCCAACACCGAAGGCTCGTTCGGCAGCGTTCAGTACAGCCAGATGCCCAACCGCGTGAGCAGCGGCGAAGTAAAACCGGAAAAGGCCCGCACCTGGGAGCTCGGTACTCGCTATGACAATGGCGCGTTGCGCGCGGAAATTGGTGCGTTCTTGATCAACTTCGACAATCAATATGAAAGTAATCAGACCAACGATTCGGTGATCGCCCGGGGTGAAACTCGTCATCAGGGCATCGAGACCAGCATCAACTACGCGCTGGATGACTTGAGCCCGGCGCTGGCGGGTTTCGATGTTTACGCGACTTACGCTTTCGTTGACGCGACTATTCGTGAAGACGGGCCGAATAAAGGTAATCGGGTGCCATTCTCGTCGAAGCACAAAGGCACGATTGGTGTGGGTTACACCGAAGGGGCGTGGAAGTTGAATCTGGACAGCAGTTTCCAGAGTGATCAGTTTGCCGATAATGCCAACACTTCGAAGGAAAGTGCGGATGGCAGTAACGGCAAGATCCCGGGTTACATGCTGTTCAGCAGCCGCGCGGGGTATGACTTTGGGCCGCAGTTGTCGGATCTGAATGTGGCGGTGGGGGTGAAGAACATTTTTAACACGCAGTACTTCACGCGCTCGTTTGATGACAACAACAAGGGCAAGTATGTGGGGGAACCGCGGACGGTTTATGTGCAGACTTCAGTAGCGTTCTGAGGATTGAAGAGCCCCTCACCCTAACCCTCTCCCGGAGGGAGAGGGGACTGACCGCGTTGTTTTGGCGTATTGCGCCGACATGCAATATCGAGCCGAACTCAAGTCTTGATACAACTAAGATCGGCCCCCTCTCCCTCTGGGAGAGGGCTGGTGAGGGTTCTCGGCTACAGTGAAATATCAAATCAACTTCACAAGGATCGTGAAGCATGCAAACTCGCCCCACCCTCGTCCAGTTCTCCCGCCAGTTACGCGCTAACCAAACCGACTGCGAACTCCTGCTCTGGCAGAGATTACGCTCCCGCCAAATCGCCAATCTTAAATTCCGCCGACAGTTTCCCTGCCCGCCTTACGTGCTGGATTTTTACTGTGCTGAGCTGAAATTGGTGATTGAGCTGGACGGTGGGCAGCACTTTGAAACGTCGGGATTGATTCATGATCAGCGTCGAACTCTCTATTTGTACCAGCAAGGCATTGAGGTCGTACGTTTCAGCAATCTGGAGGTACTCCAGCAGATGGATAACGTACTGGAGCAGATCATACGAATAGCGGCAGCTCGAAAATTGCCCTCACCCTAACCCTCTCCCGGAGGGAGAGGGGACTGACCGAGTTGTTCTGGCGGGTTACGCCGACATGCAATATCGAGCCGAACTCAAGTTTTGAAAACAACAAAAACCGGCTCCCTCTCCCTCGGGAGAGGGCTGGGGTGAGGGGCTGCTTTCTGCAGCCATACCCAAAACCATCCCACAACACAAAAAAAACGGGCCTGCATTCGCAGGCCCGTTCTCATCAGGTTGGCTTATAAAATCAGCGCATCAACTGTTGATCGCTGCCTGTTCATTCTCGTCAAATTCTTCCGCCAACAGCTTGTCGTTGGCCTTGCCGGTGAAGGGCACTACAGCGGCGCGTGGTTTACCTCGCAGTTTGCCGAAGAGGTGCTCTAGGGCGTGCTCGAGTTTTTCGGCAGCGCCGTCGATCGCCTGTTCCAGCGAATCGGCTTTGTGGGTCACGGAAATCGGTTGATGGCCTTTTGGCCGCGCTTCCAGTTGGCAGCGCATGTCATGCGGTCCTGGTTTGTCACCGTTCTCGTCGCTCAGATGGACTTCGACACGGGTCAGGTCTTCCTCATAACGGTCGAGCGTGCTCTCAATGGTTGTACGTACCCACTCCTCCAGTCGTTTACTGCCTTGAACATGGTTATCGCTGTTGACTTGGATTTGCATAGTTCATCCCTTATTTCAGCTAGCTCGCGAGGGGCCTGAATTGAATTTCCTGACCCCTTGGTTACAACAATCGGCCCGACTGCCGAACATTTCAACCCCTGAGAAAAGATAAATATTCATTCGCAAAAAAGCCGGACAACCGGGTAAAGCGCTGGTAAGGTCGGGAGTTGGGTCGCCTCGCAACCCGGCAAAATCTGCTCACAATTGCCCGTCGTTCAACGGGTGCAAGCTGCGAAAAATCCCCGCCTCTTCGACCAGCCAATCATGCACCGCACGCACGCCCGGATGGCTCAGCGCCCCTGGCGCATAGAGCAACACGTAACGTTTGTGATTGGGCACCGACAAGCCGAACGGCACGATCAACGCGCCCCGCTCCAGCTCATCGTTAAGCAATGTGCGCCGGGCAATCGCCACACCCATGCCGGCAATCGCCGCTTCGATGGTCAGGTGATTGCGGTTGAAGGTGTGCCCGCGCCGTACGTCGGCGCCCTCGAAGCCGATCGCGTTGAGATAAAACTCCCACTCCGCGTATTCATAACTGCCGCGCCAGGCGGTGATGTCGTGCAGCAGCGGGAAATGCCCCAGATCCGCCGGCCCGTGCAGCGGTGGGCGCCCGCGTAGCAGGCTCGGCGCGCACACCGGGAAAATCTGCTCATCGAGCAAGGCTGTGGATAACAATCCCGGATAGCTGCCGTCGTTGAGATCGATCGCCAGATCGAAGTCGCCTTCATGCAACGGCACGCTGCTGTCCTCCGCCACCAGTCGCAACTGGATATCCGGAAAACGCTGTTGCAGGCGCGGCAAGCGTGGCGTCAGCCATTTGCTCAGAAACGATGGAATCGAGCGTACCCGCAGCGTGCCGCTGATCATCCCGGCATCGAGTCGACGTAATTCCGCATCGATGCTGCCGTACGCCTCGTTGACCGTGATCGCCAGCCGCTGCCCTTCCGCGCTCAGTTCCACACCCCGCGCACGCCGATGAAACAAACGAAAGCCAAGGCGCTCTTCCAGTTGGCGGATTTGCTGGCTGACGGCGCCCGGGGTGATGTGCAGCTCTTCCGCGCAACGGGTGAATGACAGGTGCCGCGCGGCACAGGAAAACACCTGCAGCCAGACATAGGTCTGTGCGTGCAATTGACGACTCATCGTTTAGTCCTGCTAAAGGCTGTCTTAGGAAGTTTCGTTGGTCACGTCAGACCGAGAGAGGCAGTATCGCCGACATTGCGCTTGGCCTACAAAAAATGGCGGCGATTCCTACTCCATGACTTGCAAGGCTTTAGTATGGCTATCAGTGTTTTCGATCTTTTCAAAGTCGGCATCGGCCCGTCCAGTTCCCACACCGTCGGCCCGATGCGCGCCGCCGCGACCTTCGCTCAGGCGCTGATCGACCAGCGGTTACTCAATGATGTGCGGCGCGTGGAAATCCGCCTGTACGGCTCGCTTTCCGCTACTGGCGTCGGTCACGCCACCGATCGCGCCACGGTCATGGGCCTGATGGGCGAATGGCCAGACAGCATTGATCCGTCGACCATCGACCCGCGCATCCAGCAATTGCGTGAATCAGGCCAACTGTCCCTCGCCGGTCAACGCGCGATTGCCTTCAACTGGCAGGAAGATCTCCTACTGCTCGACGAGAGCCTGCCCTACCACCCCAACGCCATGTCGCTGACAGCCTTTGGCGAAACCGACGTGCTGCTTGAGCAAACGTACTACTCGGTCGGCGGTGGTTTCATCGTCGAAGCGGCGGAAGCCGAGTCGGGTGTCGCCCCGGCCGGCGACGTGGTGCTGCCGTACGATTTTTCCAGCGCCGCCGAACTGCTGTCGTTGTGCAAAAAGCACGGCCTGCGGGTGTCCGAGCTGATGATGGCCAACGAGCGCGCCTGGCGCAGCGACGCCGAAATCCGTCAGGGCCTGTTGCGCATCTGGTCGGTGATGCGTGAGTGCGTCGAACAAGGTTTGCGCCATGAAGGCATTCTGCCCGGCGGTCTCAATGTGCCGCGTCGTGCGGCGAAATTGCACCGCAGCCTGTTGGAAATCGGCAAACCGAATGTGATCAGCTCGACCTTGTCGGCAATGGAATGGGTGAATCTGTTCGCCCTCGCGGTGAACGAAGAAAACGCGGCGGGCGGGCGCATGGTTACTGCGCCGACCAACGGCGCTGCGGGGATCATTCCGGCGGTTCTGCACTACTACATGAAATTCAATCCGGACGCGTCTGACGACGATGTCGTCGCGTTCTTTCTCGGCGCGGCCGCCGTCGGTATTTTGTGTAAGAAAAATGCCTCGATCTCCGGTGCCGAAGTGGGTTGTCAGGGCGAAGTCGGCTCGGCCTGCGCAATGGCCGCTGCGGGTCTGGCTGACGTGCTCGGCGCCACTCCGGAGCAATTGGAAAACGCCGCCGAAATCGGTCTGGAACACAACCTCGGCCTGACCTGCGACCCGGTCGGCGGGCTGGTGCAAGTGCCGTGCATCGAGCGCAACGCGATCGCGGCGGTGAAAGCGATCAACGCCACGCAAATGGCCCTGCGCGGCGACGGCAATCACTTCATCTCTCTCGATCGGGTCATCCGCACCATGCGCGATACCGGCGCAGACATGCACGACAAGTACAAAGAAACGTCGCGCGGCGGCCTGGCGGTGAACTGGGTGGAGTGCTGATCGCGATTGCACTGTCAGCGGTCATCTGCGCAGTTCTGCCCTGAAACCGCGCGATAAAAAAAGGCGAGCCCCGTGGCTCGCCTTTTTTATCGCCGTGTTCATTGTTCGACAATTTTTCCGGCATGTCCCTTGCAAACTCCCCGTTGGAGCTGCCGAAGGCTGCGATCTTTTGATCTTCATGACTGAAATCAAAACACCGAAGATCAAAAGATCGCAGCCTGCGGCAGCTCCTACACGAGCAATTCGCGAATGGCCACGGAATGGCCGGTGATCAGGTCTGGCGAACCAACCCGATCACGGCCGGTCAACAACTGCACGTTCAATCAGGCGGTGACGCATCATGGACAATCCATTTCAGATCATTACCGATGCCTTTGCGCCGGACTATCAGATCAACCTGAGCATTCAAGGGCTGGACGGCAGCATCATGCTGACCTTGTCCAACAACGGCCGGATCGTGGCCAAACGCATGATCAGCGCCGAACAACGCAACGATCCCGCACGCCTTAAACGGCTGGTGCAGAGCATTCAATTCGGCATCGCCATCGAACAGGGCCACAGCGCCATGGCGATCCTCGAATCGATGACCAGCGGCGACGGACTGACCCCGCCACCGCAAAAAATCATTGATCAGCCCCGACCAGCGGCCGGACTTTAAAGCTCGCCCTTCTCGACCTCGGGATGCTCGCTGGAACCTGTACCGAGGGTGCGCTGTGGTTTCTCGATTTTCACCGAGGGAAATTGTGACGAGGCGTAACGCACCACCAGAATCGCCAGCGCCAGCAGCAGAATCCCGCCGCACAGGTAGATGATGCCCATGTCCGGCGGGTTGTGGTGCGAGACGTTGGAGATCAACAGGCGCGTCAGCGCAGTGATCGCCACGTAGATCAGGAAGCGCACCGGCATGTGGTTGGTCTTGAAATAAATCCCGACCATCGCGCCCAATTCGAGATAGATGAACAGCAGCAGAATGTCATCGATCTTGATGTGGCCTTCCTCGAGCATCCCGAGAAACTCCATCACCGCGGCGTATGCCGTCACCGCACCGATGGCAAACAGCGCCAGATAGTGAAAGGTTTCGACGAACAGGTTGCCCAGGGACTCGGCCAGTTGATGCACGTTTTGCCGCAGTTTCTCGGCCCAGTTTATTTTCACGATGATGTTCCTTAGCTCGATGCGAGCGGATGATGCGCGTTGGACGTGACGGTTTTCTGCACGTAACGGTTTTCATGCAGAAAAGAGGCCACGCCATCATGGCGAGCCATCACCAAACCCGCGCCGTGGCGTTTGGTCGCAGGCCTCGGGTTTGCACGATCCCTGTGGGAGCGAGCCTGCTCGCGAATGGCCCCAACACGATCCCACTGACAAACCCTAAATCCGGTCTACATTAAAATCCCACTACCCATGGCGCAGGGATTCGCTTATCCTTTTCGCTGTATATGGATACAGTAGTCGTCAAGACAACTTAATGTGAAGGCATGTGAGGTGGTGAATGGCCGTCGAAGTGGTATACCGCAGCAGCCGAGATCTGGAGCGCTTGTTCATGGATAAAGCCGAAGCTGACCGTCATGACAAAATGCTCGAACTGGCCGAATATCTGGCCGATGTCCTGCAAAAAGCCGTTCCGTCCCTGACTGAACAGCAAGTGGAAGAAGCCGGGATCTATATGGCGAAGAATCGCGATGTGTTCGCCCGAGCGTTCAAGAGCCAGCCTGACGCGCTGTCGGAGCTGATCAACGCACCGGCCGAGCCTGTCGAGAACGCTGAAGTGGTGGAAGTCGCTGAAGCGCCGGCCAAGCCTGCGAAAGCGGCAAAAGCCCCGAAGTAATCAACAAAGGATCGCAGCCCCTGTAGGAGCTGCCGAAGGCTGCGATCTTTTGATCTTCCCCCCATCACCGATACAAAACCCGCTCCGCCAACTCGTCCGCCACCCGCGCCGGCGAACGCTTCTCCGCCTGCGCATGAGCAAACACTTCCGTCAGTCGCGAACTGATTTTCGACAAATGCGCGGTAATTGTCGGCAACTCTTCGCCGCGATGCTTCAGCGAAACATAAATCAGCCCACCGGCATTGATCACATAATCCGGCGCATAGAGAATCCCGCGCCGTTCCAATTGATCAGCCACGTCCAGATGCGTCAGTTGATTGTTCGCCGAGCCCGCCACCGCCGAGCAACGCAATTGTGTGACGGTGTGACTGTTGAGCACCCCGCCCAGCCCACACGGCGCAAGAATGTCGCACGGCGTACTGAGCAACGCATCGTTGGCAATCGGATGCGCGTTGAGTTGCTCCATCGCCAGTTGCACCTTGCCGTGGTCGATATCGCTGACCAGCAATTCGGCACCCGCCGCGTGTAGTTGCTCCGCCAGCGCATACCCGACATTGCCCAAACCCTGAATCGCCACGCGCAAACCTTCAAGATTATCGCTGCCCAGCCGCGCCATGGCGGTCGCGCGAATGCCGGCGAACACGCCCATTGCCGCATGCGGGGCCGGATCGCCCGCCGAAGTAGTGCTGGTGACGTGTTGGGTTTGTAGAGCGATGCAATCCATGTCCGCCACTGAGGTGCCGCTGTCGATGGCGGTGATGTAACGGCCATCAAGCTGATCGATGCAGCGACCGAACGCCTCGAACAGCGCCGCACGATTTTCCACATGCGCCGGCCGCACGATCACCGCAACGCCACCGCCCTGCGGCAATCCCGCCAGCGCGGCTTTGTAGCTCATACCCTGAGCCAGGCGAATGGCATCCTCGATGGCTGATTCATCATTCGGATAGGCAAGGTAACGACACCCGCCCAGGGCTGGCCCGAGGCGACTGTTATGGATGGCAATGACCGCCTTCAACCCTGAAACCGGGTCGACGCTAAGGTGCAGCGAATCCAGGCGAGTGCTTTGCATGAGCGCAAACATTGTTGGGCTCCCGAATCACTTCTTGTAGAACGCCAGTATAGGCTTGCGCCTGAAAATTGCTGGAGCGCACCGGAATAAGCGGCCTCGAAGACAGATGTTTTGCGGCATAACTCAATCGCTGCAAAATCCGCCACTGGACGAATAGCACTGACGGGGCTAAAACGAGGCATTCGAGGGAGATTGCGATGAGTCCGCGTCAACGATTTTTCGAGTGCCTGCACCGTTCACCGCCCGCGCTGTTAGAAGCCGCGTTGTGGATTGCTGCCGAGCACGAAAAAGACGTCGACCCGGCGGCGCTGCTGCACGACTTCAAAGAGCTGCAACAGCGGGTGAGTTATGGGCTGCCGATGCTGCCGGTCAGTGAACTGGCGCAACCGTTGCTGCGGCGGATGACCGATCTGGGTTTCGCTCAGGATGATTTTTTGCCGTTACGACCGCAGGCGGCGATACTGCCCAAAGTCATGCAGACCCGTCGCGGTCAGCCTTTGGCGCTGGCGTTGATTGCGCTGGAGTTGGCACAGGGCCTGGAGATTCCGCTGGTCGGGGTCAACTTCCCCGGGCACTTCCTGCTGCGAGTACCGGGGGCTGATCACCTGCTTGATCCCTGCGGCGGTCGACGCCTGTATCCGAATGATTGTCGCGAGTTGTTGCAGCGCCAGTACGGGCCGAACATGAAGCTCAACGCCGAGCATTTACTGACCGCCTCGCCGGTGCAGATGCTGCAACGTTTGTCGCGCAACTTGCGGCAGTTGCACCTGACCCATGAGGACTACATTGCCTCGCTGATCGACGCTGAACGGGTACTCGAACTGGGCGATGCTGCTGCCGCTGATTATCTGGCGCGGGCGAGTTTGTATCAGCGGCTGGATTGCCCGAATGCCGAGCGCTTCGATCTGGAGCGTGCGTTGTTGCTGAGCGATGATCCGATCCAGCGGCTGCGCCTGACCGACCGGCTAAGCCACCTGCCGCCTAATTCTGTCGTCCACTGACTCCCGCCACACAATCTTGTAGGAGCAAGGCTTGCCCGCGAAGCAGCCGCCTCGATCCATACGTCAGATCGCGTTATCGTTCTTCGCGGGCAAGCCTTGCTCCTACAGGGGGCGGTGCGGTTTCGGAAGGCGAGCGCACCTGGATGATCAGCAGCGCCGCAATGACCGCCGGAATCGCGCAGAAGAAGAAAATCTGCGCCACCGGAATGTGCATCGCCAGTAGCAGGCTGCCGAACAACGGCCCGAGAATCGAACCAAAACGCCCTACACCCAATGCCCAACCAGTACCCGTGGCGCGAACGTGCGCCGGATAAAAATTACTCGCGAACGCATTCAACGTCAGTTGCCCGCCGATGATGCAGAACCCCGCCGCAAACACGCAGGCCACCAGGTAACGCGGATTGTCGTGATTAAGGCCGAGCAAAATCGTACACAGCGCCGCGCCGGCCAACACGCCAGACAACAGCCGCACCTTGCGCTTTAAACGGTCGGCAAACCACGCCATGCAAATCGCGCCGAGGGTGCCGGCGAACAGGAACATCGACGTCACCAGATTGGCTTCGTTGAGTGTCAGGCCACTTTCCAGCAGCAACGTCGGCAGCCAACTGATCATGAAATACAGAAGAATCAGGCTGACAAAAAACGTCGCCCAGATCAGCAGCGTCGGTCGCGCGTAGCCGTTGCGGAACAATTCAACCACGGTCAGTTTGCTGCCCTGCTCGCGTTCGTTTTGCTCGACGCTCACCACTGGCGGATGCCAGTCCGGCAACATTCGCGCGGTGACTTTGCGCAGGCGCGCATACGGCGGCGCGTCACGCAGCAAACGCGGCAGCGACTCCGGCAGCATCCACCAGAGCAACGGAAACAGCAGCAACGGCGTCACGCCGCCAGCGAGGAACACTGCTTGCCAGCCGAACTGATCGATAAATCCGGCCGCGACAAAACCACCGGCCGCACCACCGAACGAAAAACCGCACGCCGCCAGCGTCACCATCAAAGTACGCAAGCGTGGTGGCGAATATTCCGACATCAACGCCATCGCGCTGGGCATCGCGCCGCCCATGCCGATGCCGCAGATAAAACGCGCGATCATCAGCGTATTCAGGGAATCGGCGAACACCATCAACACGGTGAGCGTGGCGTAGATCAGCACGCAAGCAAGCAGAATCCGTCGCACGCCGAAGCGGTCGGCCAATGGCGTGACCACCAGCGAACCAATGGTCAAACCGAGCAGGTTGGCGCTGAAAACAGGTCCGAATGCGGCTTTTTCCAGACCCCAATCCTGAGCCAGTGCCGGGACAACGTAACCGAGCACCTGCGCGTCGTAGCCGTCGGTGACGAGCAGCAAGGCGAGCAGGATCAGGAGCAACCACTGATAGCGGGACACCGGACGGGCGTCGAGTGCCGCACGGAAGCTGGCAATCTGGTTGTGCATCGCAAGGTACCTGTTTTGTTTTTATGATTTTTTGCTGTGGCCACCGGATCGTTCCCACGCTCCGCGTGGGAATGCCGCCGGGGACGCTCTGCGTCCACTGTGACGCAGAGCGTCACGGGATGCGTTCCCACGCAGAGCGTGGGAACGATCAGTCACAATTTTGGTTACGGGGTGTCAGGTTGATTCGCGGGATGGGCTTTGATGAATGCCGGATGGTCTGCCGCCAGCGCCGCCACTCGGCAGATTCGCGGATAAGCCTCCAACGACACATTGAACCGCTCAGCCGCATACAACTGCGGAATCAGGTAAACATCCGCCACACACGGCCACTCGCCGAAACAGAAACCGCTATCACCAATCAACTGCTCCACCGTGGCCAAGCCTTGGCTGATCCAGTGACTGATCCACTCAACTACCTGCGGCTCTTCCTGCCCCAACTGGCGCAGGCGATTGAGCACGCTGACGTTGTGCAGCGGATGCACGTCGCAACCGATCACCGCCGCGACAGCACGCACATGGGCGCGGGCCGCGAGGTCTTCCGGCAACAACGGCACCTGTGGATAACGTTCCTCCAGGTACTCGATGATCGCCGGCGACTGGATCAACAACTCACCCTCGTCAGTGCGCAAGGCCGGCACCCGGCCTTGTGGATTGATCGCCAGATACGCCGCTTGCCGATGCTCGCCACCGGACGGCGCGATCAGATTGACCGGCAACGCCTGATAATCGAGGCCCTTCAATGCCAGCGCGATCCGCACGCGATACGACGAGGTCGAACGGTAGTAGGTATAGAGATCCATGAACCGCTCCTGTCAGCGCGCCGCCAACACTTTGCCACGGCATTCGCCGAAGCCGATCGAGGCGAAACCATCACGGGCGCAACGTGCGCGCAGGATGATTTCGTCACCGTCTTCAAGGAATTTGCGCACTTCGCCGGAGGCCAGTTCGATCGGTTTTTTACCGCCCTCGGTGATTTCCAGCAGGCTGCCGAACTGACCGTTTTCCGGGCCGGACAAGGTGCCCGAACCGAACAGATCACCGGCCTGCAACTGGCAACCGTTGACGCTGTGGTGCGCGACCATTTGCGCGACAGTCCAGTACATGTAGCGGGTATTGCTCAGGGTCAGGCGATGGGCTGGCAGATTCTGTTCGCGCATGGCTTCGGTGAGCAGCAGCACTTCCAGTTCGATGTCGAAAGCACCGCCGTCCTGATCGCGTTGATCGAACAGGTACGGCAGCGGCTGCGGATCACCCTCCGGACGCTTCGGTTGCGCGGTGCGGAATGGCGCCAGCGCTTCTGCTGTTACGACCCACGGCGAAACGCTGGTGATGAAGCTCTTCGACAGGAACGGGCCCAGCGGCTGGTATTCCCACGCCTGGATATCGCGCGCCGACCAATCGTTGAGCAGGCAGAAACCGGCGATGTGATCAGCGGCATCGCCGATGGCGATCGAATCGCCCATCTCGTTGCCCTGACCGATCCAGATGCCCAGTTCCAGTTCATAGTCCAGACGTGCGCACGGGCCGAAAGTCGGCTCAGTCTGACCGGCTGGTAGCGTCTGGCCTTTCGGGCGACGCACATCGGTGCCGGAGGCGCGCACGGTGGAGGCGCGACCGTGGTAACCGATCGGCACGTGCTTGTAATTCGGCAGCAACGGGTTATCCGGACGGAACAGTTTGCCGACGTTCTGCGCGTGCTCGATGCCGACGTAGAAGTCGGTGTAATCGCTGATGCGTGCCGGCAGGTGCAGTTGGCAATCGGCGGCCAGAGGCAGCAGTTTTGCACCTTGCGCTTCGATGCTGCCACGGTGCGTGCTGCCTTCGCTGAACAGTTCCAGCAAGCGTTCGCGCAGAGCCACACGAGCGTCGCGACCGAGTTCAAAAAACGCGTTCAAGTGGCCGCCGTGCATGGCTTCGACGGCACTGCGCGCGGCGCCGTCGAACAGCCCGGCTTCCAGCGCGACTTGCAGATCAAAAATCTGTTCGCCAATCGCCACACATGCGCGCGGCGCCGAACCGTCGATACTGAACACACCGAGCGGCAAGTTCTGCAGCGGGAAATCTGCGTGACCGTTGGCTGAAGCGACCCAGCTGCGGGTGATGGAATTCTGCGTCATGGGTTATCTCCGGGTCGGGTCGAACGTGGCGGGCAGCGTGGCCCAGCAAGCGTCGTAAGTAGATTGCAGTTGCGGGCAGTCGAGGGCGAAACGGCTTGGGCGCAGCACCTGACTGGTCTCGAACATGAAGGCCATGGTGTTGTCGATTTTCGCCGGTTTGAGCTCGGCGTTGATCGCCTTGGTGCAGGTCTCGCCGTCCGGGCCGTGGGCGCTCATGCAGCTGTGCAGCGACGCGCCGCCGGGCACGAAGCCTTCAGCCTTGGCGTCGTATTCACCCTGGATCAGGCCCATGAATTCGTTCATCAGGTTGCGGTGGAACCACGGTGGCCGGAAGGTGTTTTCGGCGACCATCCAGCGCGGCGGGAAGATCACGAAGTCGAGGTTGGCCAGACCGTGCACGCTGGTCGGCGAGGTCAGCACGGTGAAGATCGACGGATCCGGGTGATCGAAACTGACCGTACCGATGGTGTTGAAACGGCGCAGGTCGTATTTGTACGGCACGTTATTGCCGTGCCAGGCGACCACGTTCAGCGGCGAGTGATTGAGTTCAGTGGCCCACAACTGACCGAGGAATTTCTGCACCAGCGTGGTTGGCTGCTGCAGATTTTCGTAAGCGGCAACCGGCGTCAGGAAGTCGCGCGGATTGGCCAGACCGTTGCTGCCAATCGGCCCCAGATCGGGCAGACGCAGCGGCGCGCCATGGTTCTCGGCGACATAACCGCGCGCTTGCGGGTCGAGCAGTTCAACGCGGAATTTCAAGCCGCGCGGCAGCACGACGATTTCCAGCGGCGCCACTTCCAGCACACCCAATTCAGTGGCGATGCGCAGACGGCCGAGTTGCGGCACTAGCAGCAGTTCGCCGTCGGCATTGAAGAACACGCGTTCCATCGAACGATTGGCGGCGTAGTTGTAAATGCTGATGCCGGACGGTTTTTCGGCGGCGGAGTTGGCCACCATGCTCACCATGCCATCGATGAAATCAGTCGGCTCAGCGGGAATCTCCAGCGGATTCCAGCGCAGACGATTCGGTGTCACATCGCCCAACGGCCCACCGGCCAATTGCCGTTCCAGTTTGACGAACGCCGGGTGATTGGCCGACGGCTGAATCCGGTACATCCAGGTGCGCCGCGCTTCACTGCGGGCCATGGTGAACGCGGTGCCGGAAAACAATTCGGTGTAGAGGCCGTACGGGGCTTTTTGCGGGGAGTTCTGGCCGACGGGCAGCGCGCCGGGCAACGCTTCAGTGCTGAATTCGTTGCCGAAACCGGACTGATACGCCAGCGCCTGAGCGGTTGAATCGAGGTTCATGGAGCCTCCTGAACAGGGAGTCGGCAGTGGCCCATCGCTCTGGCTCAGAGGTTTCGGCACGCCGGGGTTGTTATTATCGTAATTCGATTACGCATAACGTAATTTGCTCGCTATCCAGCGTCAAGCTATAAAGACGCCCATTCGTATCGGAACCCGGCCGCACCATGGAAAAAACCAGCGACAGTAACGGCAAACAGAAAGTCCGCTCCGCCGAAGTCGGCACCGACATCCTCAAGGCTTTGGCCGAGTTGTCACCGTCGACCTCGCTGTCGCGTCTGGCCGAACACGTACAGATGCCGGCGAGCAAGGTGCATCGCTATTTACAGGCGTTGATCGCCTCGGGTTTTGCCGAGCAGAACGCCGCCACCAACCATTACGGTCTCGGCCGCGAAGCGTTGCGCGTGGGTTTGGCCGCACTCAACAGTATGGACGTGCTGAAAGTCGCCGCCCTGCCGTTGGCCGAACTGCGCGACGAACTCAACGAGACCTGTTTTTTGGCGGTGTGGGGCAATCAGGGTGCAACCGTTGTGCACATCGAACCGGCGGTGCGTGCGGTGACGGTGGTAACGCAGTTGGGCTCGGTGCTGCCGCTGCTCAGTTCTTCAACGGGACTGGTGTTCAGCGCGTTTCTGCCGCATCGGGAAACCGATGATCTGCGCGAGCAGGAAATCGCCGTTGCCGATCACCCGCTCAAAGACGAAAAGACTTACACAACCCTGTGCGAACAGATCCGCGAACGCGGTCTGCACCATGTTCACGGCTTGCTGATGCCCGGCGTGGACGCGTTGTCCGCGCCGGTGTTCAATGCCGTCGGCCAGGTCGCAGCCGTGCTCACTATCGTCGGCCCGACCTCGTTGTTTCACGCTGACGAAAACGGCCCGGCGGCGCAGCGCTTGTTGGCGGCGACGCGGGCCGTGAGCTGGCGAATGGGCTTTCAAAGCGATGAGGTCAGTCGCTGAGCAGCGCCATTAGTGTGCGACGCTGTGGCATGGCACGGGACTGGGTCAGATAACCGTGGTTTTACTGGTCAGGGCTTGTGGGTCATCCAAGAGCTCCTGAATGGCATCTTTTGCCAGACCGGGCAGACCAGGGTGTCCTGTTGCCTGCCTGTAAAAACTCTCGATCTTATAAACGTCACCGATGAGTGAACCGAAGCTACTTTGCATTTTCGACGCAGCGCGCTTACCCGCGGCAGCCTTGCCCAACGAGGCCAGTTCCGCAATTGCTTCCACAAAATGCTTCAGCGCTTTCGCCCGATCACCCTGAACAAGTGCATCAAGGCCGGATAACGTTTCTTTGGTGAACAACACAACACTCAGAGCAATGCCCGCCGGCGGAAAGACGAAACTCAGTGCAGTGACCGCCGTGACAACGCCATCAAAAACCAGCCCGAAAATAATTTCGCTCACGCATTCGAGTCGGGCGCGTGACGATTTGTCGTGCAGCCCATACAGCGCAAACTCGGTCAGACTCCGTGAGTTGTCCTGCTGAATAGTGTGCGGGCGTACTTTGAAAACATATTGTGAACGAACGGTGACTTGATCAGGATTCAATACCGCACCTAAATCGAGCCTGATCGAATCAGCAATGACAAAGCGTGCATAAGACTGGAGATCGGTCAGGTGCCCCAGTTGTCGTTCGAGATGCAGTCGACTGGCAACAAGCTGTTGCTCTAACTGCGCAAACTCGAGCTGCTTATCACCCTCGGCATTTCCCAGCCACTTTGCAGGTTCTTGCACGTTCGCCAAAATTCGCTTATCAAACAAGTTGATTCAATGCCCCTGAGTTATTTCAGAACGAGACCAGCCGAATGGCAGGTCAACGGGCAAAAATTACTTCAGTTGGCGAAAACAAAAAAACCGACAAGCAATTCAAAATATGGGCAAAGCATGCAAAACGTCTCAATGACTTCAACGCACTGTTAACACGCTTTATTTTTAACTCAGCACGCCTAACAATTTTGCCTTCGCGACCGCCTGAGTCCGGCGTTCTACGCAGAGCTTTACGTTAATACGTCGAGCGTGAGTCTTTACCGTGTGTAACGAGATAAACATTTCATCGGCAATCTGTTGATTCGAATAACCGAGGGCAATCAGCTTTAAAACTTTCAGTTCGCGCTGACTCAACAAAGGCAAACTGGCGGAGTTTTCAAAATCCGCATGATGAGCCGATGGCAGCGCCACCGTTTGCAGCATCTCGGCCCTGCGCAGACTCAATTCTTGCAACGCCTGACGGCACTGAAAATCCGCCGCCAGCCGCAGCCCCTGTCGCAAGGCTTTATCGGCTTCATCCTTGCGGCCGGCGAGCCACAAAAGCTCGGCGATGACCAGCTGCAATTCCGTGTGCAAGGCGTTCATCGCGCTGGATTGGGCCTGGTTCATCCTGCGCTGCAACTGCGCCAGGTGCTCAGCGTCCATCGGCGAACCGGCAGCGCGAGCAAGGATCAGCAGGTATTCAATTCTCGGGATCAGCAACACGGTTGCTGGCGGAGCCTGCACAGCTTGAGCTCCTTGGTAATGGCGCAACACGCGGCTCAGCGCTTCACAAGCGAGATCCTGACGTTGCTGTTGCAACCAGAAATGGCTGCTGACCTGCAGCAGCACACCGCGATAGACCGTGTCGGGAATCTGCCGCTGCTGCATCAAGCGTTCAGCCGCCCGGAGCCGATTGAAGGCCAGCTCAAAATCACGCTGATTGGCCGCCAATTGCGCCTGTCCCAAATAGCCGTACAGCACTCGTTTGTCGTGGCTGCGCAGGCAATCATTCAGGCCACTTTGAAACAGTGCCGCCGCGCATTCGTCCAGCCCCTGATTAAGTGCGAGGCGCCCGCGCAGCAGCGCGATCCTGCCGTGCAAAGGCGTCAGCCGCACAGTGTGTTCGCGAAGCAATTCATCCATGTTGCTCAATAACGCCTCGGCCCGCGCGCTCGCACCGCGCTGTTCGAGCAGGTGCGCATGATCAAGTTCGAGCAGGCCTTCGAAGACCAATGAATCATGCGCCCGCGCCAGGCACAGCGCTTGCCGGTTGAACGCCTGCGCCACGTCGAGTTCACCGCGCAGAAATGCCTGCTGAGTCAGCCCCGACAGGCACAGCAGTCGGGTCGGCCACGTCTCGGGGGCCAGTTCGGCCAGCGCCTGCTGAAAGTGTTCCTGCGCAGGCTGCATCTGCCCTTGCAAATGCAGGAGCCAACCCTGTTGCGCCTGCCAACGGGCAATTAACTGCCGCTCGGATTGCGCTGACGGTTGTGGCAGGAATCGCGTCATATGCGCAATGCATTGTTCTGCTTGTTCAAACCGTCCGGCAAATAACAGCGCCCCAGTAAACAGACCGACCAATTGCGGCGAACTCAAAATCAATTCTTCGCCCTGTTGCTCGTGCAATTGCAGCAACAACACCACGGTCTGCTCTTCAAAAAGATGCTCGAAACTGAAGTGCTGCAACAGGCTGACCGCCACTTCGAATTCTTCTGCGAGCAGCGCCTGCTCGAACGCCGAACGCCAATCCTTGCCGACGGTAAAAAACTGACAGGCACGCCGATGCCAGGAACGGCTCGCCGGCCATTGCTCTTCGCGCATGACTTGCGCGAGCGGCGGGAACACTTGCAGCCATTCAGCCGATTCGTGCCACGGCTCGATAAAGCAGCCCAGCGTTTGCAGCGTGCGCAAGAGTTGCGCACCCTCGCCGGCACCGAACAAGTGCTCGCACAGTTCGGCATTGAATCGCGGCAGATGCGCCAACACCCGCCAGGTTTCAGCCAGCTCCGGCGTAAGGCTGCTGAAGAGTTCGTGTTGCAGATAATCGAGCAGCGTATCGACCCGTTGTTGCGGTTGCAGACTTTGCGTCCAGTCGCACTTTTGCAGCAGCGCCATGCGCACCCCGGCGCACCAGCCGCCGGTGCGCTGGACAATTCGCCCGGCCACACTGTGGGCCTGCTCTGCCGTCAAATGCGTCAACGCACAGGCGATTTCGTCTTGGGTCAGAGCGAGGGTCACGCTTTCAGATTCATATAACTCATCGTCGAGCAGCAAACGCGGCCAGTTGCATTGCGGACGTCGGCGCGTGCCGATCCACCACGTGAGTGCCGGACTGCTGACCGCCAGCAAGCGATCAAGCAACGCATCCAGCGCCGGATCGGGCAGACGACAGTAATCGTCGATAAACAACCAGGTCGGCTCAGCCCAACGTGCCAGCGTCGCGATCAACCGCGCCTCATCCACCCGCTCGGCCAGTCCCAACGTCTGCGCCAGACGCTGGCAGAAGTCGGCGGGACTGAGCATTGCGCCAGCCAAAGGCAACCACCGCACCTCGCACGCGGGCGGCGCCTGAAACAGACATTCAGCAAGCAATGCACTTTTGCCGCTGCCGGCCGGCGCGCACACCAGCCGCACCCGCGCCACGGATTCGAGCAGTGGCTCGCTCAGGCGCGTACGCGACTGATGATGGGAAGAAAGCCTGGGCAGAAATCCGCGGCGATCCAGGCAGGGCGTCATGGCGGTCATCGAGTGAGCCTTCTTATCGTTGTGCACTCACCCTAGCCCGCTCCGGGCACCTTGTTGACGAGTATTCAGCGCGCTGATTGCGGCCCATAAAAAAGGCGACCGGGTGGTCGCCTTTTGCCTTGCCGATGTATCCAGACCGTTACCGAACGCCCTCGGCGCGCAAGGCCGATGGCGTGTAGTCGGCAGCCTTGGCTTCGAAGCCGAATTCGTAACTGTGTTTCTCTTCGTTCTTCATGCCCAGGGCAATGTAGCGACCGGCGATGATGTCGTAGAGCGCTTCGAGGGTGTAAGCCTGGGCCTGATGCTCGTAGTGATATTCAGAGTGACCTTCGGCCACACGCCACAGTTGACCGCGACCGTCATAGTGATCGACCAGTGCGACTTGCCAGCTGTCCTCATCGATGTACATGTGGCGCTTGGCGTAGATGTGCCGCTCGTTCGGTTTCACCGTACCGATCACCTCCCAGACACGGTGCAGTTCGTAACGGGTCAGATCCTGATTGATGTGCCCGGCCTTGACGATGTCGTCGTATTTCAGGCTCGGCGAATCGAGTTTGTAGCTGTTGTACGGGATGTACATTTCCTTTTTGCCGACCAGTTTCCAGTCGTAGCGATCCGGTGCGCCGGAGAACATGTCGAAGTTGTCCGAAGTACGCAGGCCATCCGCCGCCGTGCCCGGGCCGTCATACGCCACTTGCGGCGCCCGACGAACCCGACGCTGGCCGGCGTTGTAGATCCACGCCAGACGCGGCTCCTTCACCTGATCGAGGGTTTCGTGCACCAGCAGTACGTTGCCGGCCAAACGCGCCGGCGCGGTCACTGACTGTTTGAAAAAGGTCAGCACGTTGGCGGCTTTTTCCGGGTCGATATCCTTGATCAATTGCGGCACGGCGATCTCTTCTTCGAAGCGGATCGGTGTGTAGCTGCCGTTAGTCTGCGGGGTCACCTGAGTGATGATGCGTTTGACGTTGCCGCCGTGGTAACGGGTGATGTGGTTCCACAACACCTCGACGCCGTTCTTCGGAATCGGGAAGGCGTAGTAGCGGTTGCCGGTGAAATTGGCCAGGCCGTTACCGTCGTTGATGGTGGTGACGTTGAGCGCACTGCGCTTGGCCGATTCGTAGATTTCCGGCGGCACGGCGACGGTGCGGTGAGTGGTGTAGACCGGAATTTTGTAGGTTTCAGGATAACGCTTGAACATCGCCACCTGGCCTTCGGACAGCTTGTCTTTGTACTTGTCGACGTTGGCCGGGGTGATGGTGAACAACGGTTTCTCGTTGGCGAACGGGTCGGCGAGGAAACCTTTGCTGTCCACCGCGGCGGCGTTTTTCGGGATACCGCCGGTCCACGCCGGAATCGAGCCATCGGCGTTGCCGGCCTTTTCAGCACCGAGCGGGGTCAGGCTGGTGCCGAGTTTGTTCGCTTCATCCGGCGACACCGCCGCCATCACGTTGGCCGCCAGCACACTCATGGCCAGCACACCACATTGCAGAATCATTTTGCGCATTGCAGTCATCCTTCTCGGGCAGATCAGAAGTTCACGCCGAAGCTCAGGGCCACGAAGTCACGGTCTTCGAGGACGTTGTAGTCACCGCCAAAAAAGTCGGTGTAACTGAGGCTCGCGGTGTAGGTGTTGCGGTAGTCGGCATCGACGCCGACGCTGATCGCTTTCGCGCCTTCGTTGAACAGGCCGTTGGGCCCGTAACCGGCGACGTCATGCGACCACGACAGGTTGGGTTTGAAGTTGATCCCGCCGACCACGTTGGCGTAATCGAGAATCGCCCGGGCGCGGTAGCCCCACGAGGTCGAGGTGACAAAGCCGTCGGTGTCGCCACCGAAACCGTACTGGCCGTACACCGAATCGCGGCCATAACGCAGCTGACTGCGCGACTCCAGACCACCGACGTGCACCACCGCCGCTTCGCCGACCACGGTCAGACGTTCAGCGCCCAACACCTGATCGAAGAAGTGCGTGAGGGTGCTCTGCACTTGCGTCACTTCTTTACGGCGATAACCTTTGTTGTCCGCGCCCGGCGACGTCGCCAGTGGCGAGGCCGCACCGCCGGCAATCGGGTTGAGCAGCGCCAGCGTCAAGTCGTTGGTGTTGACCTGCACCGGCGCGTTGGGCCGGTAGCTGATCTCGCCAGTCCACGCGGTGCCGGTCGGTAAGGTGGTGGAGAAACTCGCGCCGTACAGGCGAATGTCTTCCGGGTATTCGAGGTAGTACTGACCGCGTCCAAGCATCACGCTCTGCGCCAGCCCCGCACCGCTGCCCGGCGCCAGACCGTTGGCAATGCCGACCATGCCCGGCAACGCCGCCAGCGTCGAAAGCCCCGCCGTGGTGGTGCCCACCGTTGGCGTGCGGCTGTGATAGTTCATGAAATAGAGGCCGTACTCGGTATCGTCGCCGAGCCAGCGCAGCGCCGTGCCCCACTGCCCGGAATCCCGCGCATCGCGGTCGCCGCCACGGGGAATCACCACCCCTTCGCGAGTGACCTGAATGCCCTGACCGAATGCCTGGGTCAACGGCACAAACGGTGCAATCGCTGGACTGCCGACGGTGTAGCCGTTGTTGCAACCATCCGCCGCCACGTCAACACCGAAGAACGTGCCGCAGTTGTCGAGAACGGTCTGATCCCACTCCAGTTGATAGAAACCCTCGACCGTCAGTTGATCGGTCAGACCTTGCGAACCGAACAACATGTTCACCGGAATCAGGCCTTCCTTGATCTCGGCACCGGGACGGCGAAACGCGGAAACGTCGACCGGGTTGATGCTGTTGATCGAGTTGCCGATGAAGGTACTTTCGCCCCAACTCACCACCTGCTTACCCGCGCGCACAGTGCCGGGCAAATCAGCGATGGAATAGTTGTGATAGACGAAGGCATCGAGAATCTGCGCGCCGGAAGACTTGGCGCCTTCCTTGCGACCGCTGTCGCTGATCTGTTTGAACTCGCGGTCTTCGTCCTTGAGCTCGAAGTCGTACCAATACTTGCCGCGCACAAACACCCCGGTGTCGCCGTACTTCAGTTCGAGGTCGTGAATGCCTTTGAAGATTTTCGAAAAGGTATCGCCTTTCTTGAAGTTCAGGCGCCCGTCATCACCCGTGGAAGATTGCCCGGTACCGCCGTTGACCGTGCCGACCAGCGACTTGTCGGCATCGCGCATGCCCCAGCTCGCCCCGATCGACAAGGACGAGTCGAACGTCCCTTCGATTTCGCCGATGTTGAACGAAACCGCCTGCGCCTGGGCACAGCAACCCAGAGCCACCGCAGCGGCCAGCGCTTGCGGTGTGAAGATGGCGCGCATTGTTGTTTTTGTCATGCGTCTTCCCCGGTGAGTGACAGAAGGCCCCACCCTACTGCCGCCACCACCGGACGATAAGCGCACCAAGGAGGTATTCACGCTGTCGCTCGAAAGGATGAATGCCCGCACAGCACGGGGCTTTGCGCGATCCATGAGTGAGCTGGATGGACGATCATCAGCGCAGCGCATGGTGCATGCCGGGACACAGCGACTGTTGCATGCTCCGCAATAGTGCATGTCCGGAATCGCTATTTTTCCTACAGGCCGAACTGCTTATTCTGAGCGGGCTTTCACGGGATACGCCGAAAAGCGCCAAAGCACTGGCCATGAGCAACGCTGGCCATTGCTGACAGATTTCAGATGAATCGACGTGTTCGGTTTATCGCCCCGGTGTTCACTGACGTTGATTTGTAGCTCCTTGATCCAACGTCTTACCTTGGCCGCTGCGTTTGCAGCGGCCTTTTTTATGGGCGCTGCATTGATCAGATCCTACAAGGCGCTGAGCTAACTACCGCGGCGCACTGTAAGAAATTTCCGCATTCCTACTAATCCTACATATTCATTAACAAAATCTGTCTCATCGCTTCCCAGACTCTCTTTGTCGTACCAGAAGTTTCCGACAACACACTAAGCCCATTCCTAGAAATTAATCACTTAGCATAAACATACCTGCTCACATCATTGGCGCAGGCTTGCAGCTTTACGCTTGCGACTAATGCCGCACAGCCAAAGCTATTTCGATGCCGCATTTAAAAAGGAATTTAAATGCAACGACCACCACAAGATAATTTTCCGGCTATCCATACTGTTGGACAAGCCCCGGAATGGATGACCCCGATTACCACTCATTCACGCCCTCGCGGCAGTGGCATGTTCGGGAACGGTACCAACACTCAACTCCACCAGGTGGAAACATCTGTCAGAACTCAAGAAGTAAAAAGACAAGTCCAGCAGGAATTTGAAACCAAGTCACAAGCACTGCCGGTTAATCTGGAAGCAGAAATTGCAGCCAATAGATCACTGCTGCCTGCTTCATCGATATCAGCCGTTCAGGCGTGGCAGAGAGAAGTAGATATAAGGGAAACATTACGCGCTCGAAAGACCGTCGAACTACAGCAAAAAAACATTACTGCGAATGCTTTTTTCGGCAGTGACCCGAGAGATAAATCATTCACCGACTTCGTTCGTAAAGCGACAACCATCGACAAGCTAATCTCGCCCGGCGCTCGCTCGACACAACTCTGGGAGCAATCCTATCTCGCGGCGCATGAGGCCCAGCTTCTATCTAAATCGATTGCCCTGCTACACCAGCAAGCGATGAATGCACAAAGTTACTTGAGGGCCGCACAGGCTGATGAGCACGCAAGGAATGCGGCGATGGCCGAGGCAGCTCGAGTGGCAGCCGAAAACGCCCGGATCGCAGCCGAGCAGCAACGGCAGAGAGACATTGCCGATGCGGCCCGCAGACAGGCGGAACACAACAGAGCGCAGGAGCAGGCAAGACTTGCTGCGGTCGCAGAAGCTCAGCGCCTGGCCGCTGAACGAGCACGTATTGCAACGCAGCAACAACGGCAGAAAGACCTTGCTGAAGCTGCACGCAGACAACAGGAAGAACATAGAGCGCGCGAACAGGCACGACTCGAGGGTCTGGCCAACGCCGAGCGCGCTCGAATTGCTGCTGAACAGCAACGCCAGAGAGAACTCGATGAAATAGCTCGCAAAGAGCAGGAAGAGGAGGAAGTCAGAGACCAAGCAGAAAGAGAAGAATTGAGAAAACTTTACAATGAATTAATCGAAAATGCGGCGCGTGAAAAGGCTAAGGCTCGAGCTGATGCTTTGGCATTGAAAACAGCGCTTGCCAGAGCGCAAGTCGATGCAGAAGCAGCCGCACAGTTTTTCGCTGTGGAGCAGGCTCGTCTTACTGCAGAAATGGAGCAGCGAATCGAGCAAATAAAGTCCCGACTGGAAGCCGAGCAGCGACGTCAGGAAACTCTCGACGGCGCCATCAGAACCGCTACATCTGTGGCTCAACAGCAAGCTCAATTGGCAACGCAAAAGATCAATCAGCAAAGAGCAGCGAAGTCGCAAGCGGAGGCCGATGAACGAGATGTAGAAGAGCCTCGGCAAATATCGGAAATTCACACCGTTTACCCAGCCTCCGGAGCGCTGGCTGTCAGCCGGCCGGTTTTCTCGTTCGCATCAAGTGCAGTTCGCCTGCCCCCTGCGACGACGACCTCGATTCTCAACGCTATGAGGTCAGGGCTTTTGACGCTGACAACGGCGGGAACTGCTTTGATAGCTCCAGCAGTTGTCGGTTTCGCGGCACTGCTGATGCCATCGCGCTTGGGTAACGGTGATCGATTCACGCTGAGCGTACCGTTTGCCGAACTTTCTTCAGAAACGCCCGAGACATTGCGCGAAATCGCCGACCGACAAGGAACACTCGATCTACCCGTTGGATTGGGAATTCGATCTTTTGGCCCCGGCGCTGAAGTATTCGTCACGACTACCGACGACTTCCATGTGCGCTCAAGTGTTCTGGTGTTGAACGCTGCATACGATTTATTAAATGACGTGTACGAAGCCGTTCTGCCGGATTCTCCAACTGATTTCCTTACCTGGACGCCCGCCCACTCACCGGGTAACAGCTCTACTGCATCACCCATTACGGAAACAGATACGCCCGCCTACTCGGGAGCCGCCATTATCCCGGTTAGAGGGCGACTGGATATAAATCCGATTCTGGTCGAGGGGTGGGAACGATTCATTATTGTGTTCCCTGATGACTCAGGGATTGCTCCGCTTTATGTGGTGTTCAGCAGTCCATACGAGGGAGCAATCCAAGAAGGAGAGCACAGCACCCGAAAGTTCAATCCGGAGAAAATTGGATTACCGATTATTCTTTCTCATTGGGGTTCTGCAATTGCAACACCGGAAGGAGTTTTTACGGTGGAATCCCACACCCTGAAATTCCCAAAATCAGCTGCAAACGAAATCATGGTCGACAGGTTATATAAAGTTCTTCAAGGGGAGCTTGAGATGACCGACACAGATAAGCGTTTTTACACACATGAAATCAGGGAATTTGAACGACTCAAAGCCATGGGGTATGGCGACAATGAAATGCCCGACAAAGACTCTCCCGTATGGAACAACGTGCATGCTGCGACCTTGGAAGACTATCAATTGAGAGACGATCCGGCTTTGCTCTACACACCGGAAGCTCTGGAAGCCGATGACCTACAGCAAGAGCGCGAATATCAGAAGTTACTCAAGGAGATGTGGTAATGAGCACCATTGAGCAAATCGTAAAAAATGAATCTTTGGATGACATCGTCACCGTATTCTCGCTGTTCAACGCGAATCCGCATCTGGACATGATGATCAGACGTTATAACCGAGAGCTGATCTCCGAATACGGAGCTTTGGAAATGGCATACGCGCGCCTTCTTGCTGCTGGTGTATTGGCACACGGCGACAAAGGCTTGGCAGCCAAAGGCCCAAACTGGAAAGCCCCAAAATTCATGATAGAAAACAGATACTCCTAACCGGACCATCAAGCCTGAGTTTGATGGTTCTTTTCTCAGAACGAAGACTTCTGTAAATGCGCCATCAATTGTCCAAGCGCCTCCATATTTATCTCAAAGATGCGCTCACTGACTTTTGATTTTTAGCTCCTTGATCCAACGTCTTACCTTGGCCGCTGCGTTTGCAGCGGCCTTTTTTATGGGCGCCGTTTTGCCCACCTCTCCTGCATTCATCAGGAAGTTTTCCCATCAGTTGTAGGAAATCTCTTTTTGACCCGCTGATGCCAAGCTTTAATTCAGGGCTAAAGATTATTCATACAAATACGCGCGTCATTACTGACGAACGATGCAGATATGTCTGTTCAAAAGCTGATGTAGGTTAATCGCTCCGAAAAATCCGAAAAACTTGCAGCGAGTAAAACGAATGTTGGAACAAGATTTTGTTAAAGCCGCAGAGACTAAAATCGAAAGAAAAGGATCTGCTGCCGACCTCATCATGCTTGCGCGTCTTGATGCCATCCTGGAGTGCAAGCTTGCGATGACCGACACCGATCGCCGGTACTATGCGCATGCGATTCGAATGATGGAGCGATTCAGAGCGATGGGGTTTGCTGACGACTACATTCCCAAAAGCAATCCGTCGCTTTGGAATAACGTCCATTCGGCCACGCTTGAAGATTTCAAACTGGGTGACGATGAGGCATTGCGCTACACCGCCGAGGCGATTGACGCTGCGAAAAAACAGGAACTGGAAGCATTTGAATGTGTCAGCGGAATCAAGAGTTCGCCTGCAAAACTCGAGCAGGCTGTCAGGCAAGAAAATCTCAGGGATTTGTTATCAGTGTTGGCAATCGGTTTGGCATTTCCCGCCCTCGATACACTGTTCGGGCGTTATCGATTTGAAGTCATTGCGCGCGGTGAACTGTGTAAAACATACGAGGAATTATTTCATGAGGGCGTATTGGCTGAGGGCAAAGAGGCTATCGCCATTTCGGGCCCAAATTGGAAACTCCCGGAATTCATAATTGATAAACGGTACGAGGAATAAAAGAAAGAGCCTCGCCACGTCGAGAACGCAGCGAGGCTAAAACGTCCCTTACAGCGAATACTTCTGCAAATTCGCCATCATTTCCTTCAGCGCTTCAATATTGTCTTTCGGATGCGCCGCCCCTTCGAAATCACAAATCTGCTGCCAATGCGCCGCGACATCTTCCGGCGAGAAACCTACTCGCGGATCAAACCCGGCACCAAGGCTACGCTCCCAACGCACTTTGCCCATCCAGCCGCCACCGACTTCGAACAGTCCAGAAGTCTCTTGGCATTGCTCGCTGGCCAGGTACACCACCAACGGGCTGACCAGTTCCGGTTTGAGTTGTTCGAACACTTGCGGCGGGATCAGGCCTTCGGTCATGCGCGTGCCGCCAGTTGGGGCGATGGCGTTGACGAGGATGTTGTTTTTGCGGCCTTCGATGGCCAGGGTGCGGGTCAGGCCGTAGAGGCCGAGTTTGGCCATGCCGTAGTTGGACTGGCCGAAGTTGCCGTAGATGCCCGAAGTTGATGCGGTGAAGATCACGCGACCGTAGTTTTGCTCGCGCAGGTGCGGCCATGCGGCGCGGGTGACTTTGTAGGCGCCTTCGACGTGGACGCGGTAAACCAGATCCCAGTCGGCGTCGTCCATTTTGTGGAAGGTCTTGTCGCGCAGGATCCCGGCGTTGTTGACCACCACGTCGACACGGCCGAAGACGTCGAGGGCGTTTTGCACGAGTTTGTCGCCGTCGGTGACCGAGTCGTGGTTGGCTTCGGCGGTGCCGCCGGCTTCACGGATTTCGGCGACGACGCGGTCGGCAGCGGAGGCATTGGCGCCTTCGCCCTGAGCCGAGCCGCCGAGGTCGTTGACCAGCACTTTCGCACCTTGTTTGGCGAACAGCAGTGCGTGGGCGCGGCCAAGGCCACCACCGGCTCCGGTGACGATCACGACTTTATCTTCGAAACGCACAGACTCATTCATCGAGGCAACTCCAGCAGGCCAATGGGACATTGAGTCCGAGTGTCAGGCACGGGGCGTGGTGTCACAACGAACAGGGCTGGGGCTGAATAGTGTGCGATAAGGTTGGGGGATAGTCAGGTTTGAAAAGCACAAGATCGCAGCCTTCGGCAGCTCCTACAGGGGATCGGTGTAGGAGCTGCCGAAGGCTGCGATCTTTTGATCTTCAGGAACAGGCCACTTTGCGCGGCGGCAGCACCTGACGCTCGCGAAATTCCAGATAGTGCTTAAGCACCTGCACCGGCGCTTCGGTTTGCGGGTAGTGACCAATGCCCGGCAACAGCACAGCGTCGGCATCAGGAATCAGCTCGCAATAACGCTGCACCATGTGTGCACCAGAGATCGGATCGACTTCGCCATCAATCACCCGCAACGGGATTTCACCGCGCTGCATCGCCGCGACCCAACGATCACGCTGCACCCGACGCTCCGGTATGTAGCTGATCAGTTTGTGCATGATCCGTGGCCCGCGATTGCTGTCGACCAGGCTCCAGAAATCATCCATCTCGCTCTCGGTCGGCCGGGTATTCGGCCCAAAGATCTGCCGAAAACTTTTCACCAGTGCATCGCGTGTAAACGCGCGGCCGATCATCCAGCCCAATGGGCTGAGCAGCAGTTTCTGCATCAACACCGGCCGATGGGTTTCCGGAAACAGGCCACCATTGAGAAACACGCAACTGGCGATTTCGAGGCGGTCTTCGTAATGCCGGGCCAGCAGTTCTTGCGCAACGCTGTCGCCGTAATCATGCGCCAGCACATGCACCGGTTGCTCGACCTGCAGATGCGCGAGCAATGCCTGCTGCAAATCCGCCTGTTCCAGCAAGCTGTAGGTGTGGTTGATCGGCTTGGCCGAATCGCCGAAACCGAGCATGTCGCAGGCAATCACCCGATAACGCTGGGCCAGTGGCTGCCACAGGTAATGCCAGTCCCAACTGGCGGTCGGGAAACCGTGGATCAGCAGCAGCGGCTCGCCCTGCCCCGCCGTCCAGTAACGGATCGGCTGACCACGAAAGACAAACGTCCGGCTGCGTTTACGCCAGACACACAGAGGAATCTCGGCAAGTGGCATTAGAGTTTATATCCGGGGTCTTGTTTATCGAGTTTGCGCAGCAGCGCCGGCCAGGCCAGCGCGCCACCCATGCCTTGAGCACTTTTGGTGACGCCGGCGATCATCGCTTTGGCGCCTGCCAGAATTTGCGGTTCGATAGCGATGAGTTCAGCGCCACCGGTTTGCGCCATCACCTGAATGTCGCAGGCGCGCTGGAAGGTGAACATCATCAAAAAGGTGTCGGCGATGGTGCTACCACAGGTCAGCAGACCGTGGTTGTGCAACATCAGGAAATTGTTTTCGCCGAGGTCGGCCTGCAAGCGCGCTTTCTCTTCGTGGTTCAGCGCCACACCTTCGTAGGCGTGATAGGCCAGGCTCGACAGCACGAACAACGATTGTTGGCTGATCGGCAACACGCCCTGCTTTTGCGCCGACACCGCGACACCGGAGGCGGTGTGCGTGTGCAGCACACAAACCACGTCGTGCCGCACTTCGTGCACGGCGCTGTGGATGGTATAGCCGGCAGGATTGATTTCGTACGGGCTGTCCATGAGTTTGTTGCCGGCCTGATCGACCTTCACCAGGCTCGACGCGGTGATCTCATGGAACATCAGACCAAACGGATTGATCAGGAAGTCTTCGGTGCCCGGCACCTTGGCGGAAATATGCGTGAAGATCAGATCGTCCCAGCCATGGGCGGCGACCAGACGATAACAAGCGGCGAGATCGACACGGGTCTGCCATTCCGCAGCACTGACCTGGTCTTTGACGTTAAGGGACGATTGGACGGGGGCTACGCTCACTGTATGCACCTCTGCGTTCTTATTGTTCTGCAACGTGTGAGCAGTCTAGTCAGGTGCAGGCAATCACGTAGTTGCATTGGCAGCCAGCTTGATGACTGACCGGGTCAGTCGTGCAAACAGCTTGGATCCATGTCAAAGCAACGACGCCAACAAAGGTGCGGCAAACAGATTGAGCAACCCGGTGAGCACCATCACCAGCCCGGCGACAGAGCCTTCTTCACCGCCCACTTCATGCGCGCGACTGACCCCGGCACCGTGCGCGCCGACGCCGAACAACGCGCCACGCGCCAAGGCACTGCGCAGCGGCAACCACTTCAACAGCACGCCGCCGAGCATCGCGCCGAACACGCCGGTGAACATCACGAACACCGCGGTCAGCTCCGGCACACCGCCGAGGTTTTGCGCGAGCGGCATGGCGAACGGCGTGGTGATCGAACGCGGTACCAGCGACATCGTCACCGAACTGTCGAGCGCCAATGCCTTGGCCAAGCCGAACGAGGTGCCGATCGATGCCGCACTGCCCGCCACCATGCCGAGCATCAGCGCCGACCAGTGCCGCATCAGCAATCGGCGTTGCTGCCAGATCGGCACAGCAAACGCGACGGTCACCGGGCCGAGTACCAACATCAGCCAATGGGTGTTGCTGGAATACTCGGCATAGGCGGTGTGCAGCGGCACGGCGAGCGCCAACAACAGCGCCGGCACCAGAATCAGCGGCGACAACACATAGCGTCCGGTGCGCCGATAAATCCAGCGGCTGAACAGGTACGCCAGCAAGGTGAAGGCGAGCCAGAACATCGGCATCCATTCAAGCTTCATGGGAACGCCTCGCGCGCACGGCCAATTCCACGGTGAATGCGGTCACCAGCATCACCATCAAGGTACTGGCGGCGATCACCAGCAAAATCCGCCAGCCGTCATCGCGCAGCAACGTGCCGTAATCGAGCAGGCTCATCAGCGCCGGGATAAAGAACAACAGCATTTCGGCCATCAACAAGCCCGCACCCAATTGCAGCGCCGCCGGTTTGACCCAACCGAATGCGAAGGCCAGCAGCAACAGCGCCATGCCGATCACGCCGCCAGGAATCGGCCAGGCCAGCCACGCGGCGAGTTGGCAGCCTAGCAGGTAGAGACCGAGTAACACGGCGAGTTCGACGAAGAGACGTGAAAGATGTTTGAAGCGGGCGGCGTTCATGAGATTGGCTCCTTACAGAAGCCTATTTTACGAAGTGACCTGCCATCCCCGAAGCGAATTGTTAGACTCAAAGCCATTCCAAAACGGAATCAGGCATATGAAATTCAAACAGCTGCGCAGCTTTGTCGAAGTCATGCATCAGGGCGGTTTCACCCAAGCGGCGAAAACCCTGCACATCAGCCAATCAGCGGTGAGCAAACAAGTCGCGCAACTGGAACAGAGCCTCGGCACGCCGCTGCTGGAACGCCTCGGTTCACAGTTGCGCCTCACCGCCGCCGGCAGCGTGGTCTTGCAACGGGCCGAAGGCATGCTGCGTTTACGCAACGAATTGCTGGTCGAACTGGACGATCTCAGTCATCTGGCCCGTGGCGAGTTGCGCCTCGGTCTGCCGCTGTTGGGCAGCGATGCTTTGTTTGCCGGGCTCTTTGCTGAATATCGCCGGCGCTATCCAAACATCAGCGTGCAGTTGCTCGAGGGCGGCAGCCGCAACATCGAGCAAGCCGTGCTCAACGGGGAATTGGAATTGGGTGGCAGTTTGTTGCCGAAGGATCCGCAGTTCGACTGTCAGCCGTTTTGCGATGAGAAACTTGATGCGTTGCTGCCGATCGATCACCCGTTGGCGGATCGCGGCGAGATCGGATTGGAGGAGCTCGCCGATACGCCGTTCCTGCTTTATCAGCGCAGCTTCGTGCTCAACGATCGTTTGCTGCAGGCGTGCCAGCAAATGGGCTTTACGCCGAAGGAAGGCGGGCGCAGCGGTCAGGCGGATTTTCTTGCGGCACTGGTGGCCGCCGGGCAAGGCGTGGTGTTGTTGCCCAGCGTGGTGGCGCGCGGGCTGGTGCGGCCAGGCGTGGTGCGCCTGACCTTGCGTGCGCCGGACTATCTGCGCTGGGACATCGCGTTTATCTGGCGTCAGGGCGCCTATTTGTCGAATGCCGCACAGGCGTGGCTGGCACTCCTGCGCGAGCGGCCGATCAGCCCTTGAGCGCGTCGATCAACTGCGCCAGCCAAGGCTCGGCGTCGGTTTCCGGGGTCACGCTCTCGCTGGCGTCGATGCGCAGCATCTCCAGCACTTCACGCACGCCCAGTTCGCCGAACAGTTCACGCATTTGCTCGCCGCCACCGCAGAAGGTGTCGCCATAACTGGCGTCGCCCAAGGCGATGACCGCGCCCGGCAAACCGCGCCACGCGGCTGGCAGTTGATCGCGAATGGTCGAATACAACGGTTGCAGGTTGTCCGGCAACTCGCCCATGCCAGTGGTCGAGGTTACCGCGAGGAACGCTTCCGGGCCGAACGCTTGAATGTCCGCCAGGCTGGCGCGCGAGTTGTAGAAGGTTTCAAAGCCAGCGGCTTTCAACAGGTTCTGGGCGTGGCGGGCGACTTCTTCGGCGGTGCCGTAAACCGAACCGGAGAGGATGGCGACTTTCATCAATCTGATCCTGAAACTGAAAAAATGAGCGGCGATAGTAGCAGTCCGAGCCGCAAAGCTGCGATTGGATCTCAACTGGCGATAATGGCCAGTAGACAGCGCTGACGGTTTATCTAGAATGCGAACCCTCGGCCATTCTGAACGGACTCACAGATGATCAACGCCAGCCTGCTGCAAATGGTGATCAACGCCTCCAACGATGGAATCGTGGTAGCGGAAAAGGAAGGCGATCAGGACACCATCCTGATTTACGTCAACCCCGCGTTCGAACGGCTGACCGGCTACAGCAGTGAAGAGATTCTCTATCAGGACTGCCGCTTTCTACAGGCCGGAGACCGCGCCCAGGCCAGTCTGGAGCGGGTTCGCGAGGTGCTGCGCAACAATGGATCGTGCCGGGAAATCCTGCGTAACTATCGCAAGGACGGCACACCGTTCTGGAACGAACTGTCGCTTTCGACGGTAAAAAACGCCGATGATGGGCTGACTTACTTCGTCGGTGTGCAGAAAGATGTAACGATTCAGGTCAAGGCTCAGCAGCGTGTTGCGCAACTCGAAGAGGAGGTCGCGACACTGAAAGCACAGCTGGCAGAACTGAAAGCGACGAACGGCGCAAACAAATCAGCGAACTAATTGTCATTAACTACAATCACCAATGACTTTGTAACTATATCTTTCGAGCTAGCCATGCAACGCGACGCCCTCCTCACTCAGGATGAGCTGGATTTCATCCAGACCATGCAGCACAACCCGCAACTCAATGTGCGGGATGCGACGTCGAGTCTGCTGGTTAATGGCGGTTCGCAGATCCGTGATTTGCTCACGCGCCTCGCCGCTCACGAACAAGTGACCATTCAGGCCAACTTCGAAAATCAGCAAATGACTTTCCCGCTGCACCTAGTGGAAGACGAGTTCCACGCGCTGCATTTGCGCCTCGGCGTGCCGAGCATTTACGAAGACGGCCCGATGGTGCGGCCATGGCGCCTGGCGCTGGACGAGCCGGTGGCGCTGGAAAACGCCAATGGCCAACCAGGGACGTTGTGGGTACATGAGGTGTCGCACAAAGGCGTGTTGCTGGAAGTGCGCAACAAGACCAAACCGCCGAAGCATTTCGCTCTGTGGTTCAGCCCTTCAGGCTATGAGCGAATTTCCCTGCGCGGCAATTTCGAGCGTGAGACCGACAAAGGTTTCTTCGCCTACGAACTGAGCCAGACCGATGCCGATGAAACCGAGCGCCTGCGCCAGTTCATTCTGCAACAACATCGCCTGACCCACCCTGCCCTGCACACCTGAGTCTCAGGTATCGAGTTTGCCCGCGAGATATTGCGTCAGCCGCTGACGCATGGTCGCGCCTTCATTGCCCAGACAACCGATTGACGATCCGGCCAGAGTTTCCTCTGCCAGATCCGCCGCATCCCCCGCCAGCAACACCTGACAATCCAGACTCAGCGCCAAACGGTTCAAACGCCGTGGCAGTTCGACGGCCGGTGCGTGATTGGAAAACAGCACCAGTGCCTGCGGTTTGATCTTTTCGCAGACCAGCGTCAATTCATCGAATGGCTGACCGGTCGTCAATACCCGAACACCCGCATCGCTGCTGCTCAAAAACAGCGCGGCCACCAGCAACTCCAGTTCACGGCACTGACCGGCCAATGCGCTGACGAGAATCTTGCGGGGCTGCGTGGTGCGTAACGCGATGATTCGTTGCAGTACGCGGGTTCTAAGGTAGCCGTCGTAGAACAGCCATTCGCTGGTGTGTCCGAAGGCGTCCTGCCCCAGCAGCAATTGCCGCCACAGCGGCAGCAGGATGTCCTGAAAAACCACGGGCAGCGAATAAGAAGAAAAAATCTGGCCGTAGACTCGATCCAGTTCAAGATCGTCGAAGGCGCTGATCGCACGCTTTACCTGATGCTGCCACTGCTGGTAATCGGCCTGCACCTGATCATCGGAAATGATGTGCGACAGTGCTTTTAGCGGTTCGGTCTTCGCGAGGATTTTGCCGACCTTGCTCACGGAGACGCCACGATCGATCCACTCGACAATGCTCCGAACGCGCTCGATTTCGGTCATTGAATACAGCCGATGCCCACTTTCGGTGCGCGTCGGTTCGATCAAACCGTAACGTCGCTCCCAGGCACGCAGCGTGACCGGGTTGACGCCGGTGAGTCGGGACACTTCACGAATGGGAAAGAGGTCTTCGCGCTCGAGCGCGTCAGACGCCCGTGAAACAGGGCTCAGCTCCGTGATGACAGGCATAGTGCGCTCAACGTCCTTGTAAAGTGATTGGATCCATTCTAGCTGCAATGCCCCCTAAAGGTAAAAGCGATGAACTGCGACGAAAGTCTCTGGTTAAATCGCGAAATTCAGGAATAATCCTTGCTTGGCAATAAACGCGGGCCTCTACCCCGGCGCGCGTCTGGCGAAACTCCTACCCGGAGTGCCGCGAACGAAATACGGAGATACACAATGTCTACTTCACCCGTCACGCTGATGGTCGCGCGTCGCGTCGCCGATGGTCGCTATCAGGATCTGATTGCCTGGTTGCGCGAAGGCGAACAACTGGCCACCGACTTTCCCGGTTATCTCGGCTCTGGCGTGCTCGCTCCGCCGCCCGGTGATAACGAATTTCAAATCATTTTCCGCTTCGTCGATGAACAGACTTTGCATGCGTGGGAGCACTCCGCCTCGCGCACGGCATGGCTGGATCGGGGCAGCGATCTGTTTGCCCATCCGAAGGAACATCGCGTCAGCGGCATCGAAGGCTGGTTCGGCGCGGCCGGTCAACGTCCGCCACGCTGGAAGCAGGCTGTGACGATCTGGCTGGCGTTCTTTCCGGTGTCGATGTTGTTCAACTTCGTGCTTGGGCCGTTGCTCGGCGAAATGAGCCTGCTGCCGCGGGTGTTTATCAGCACGCTGTGCCTGACGCCATTGATGGTTTATTTCTTTATTCCGCTGTCGACGCGGTTACTGGCCAATTGGTTGAACAGCGCGCCAGTTCGACGTGTACCAGCCGAGCCAGTATCCCAAAATCGCTGATATCTTTGTAGGAGCAAGGCTTGCCCGCGAAAGCAGCGTGTCATTCAGCATTGAAGGTGCCTGACACAACGCTTTCGCGGGCAAGCCTTGCTCCTACAAAAGCGCAAAGCAAGCCGTGTCGCTGTTATAGTTTTTGCTCCCACCGCGATGCGAGCCGTTCATGTCCACTTCCGCAGCCCCGATCCTCATCACCGGCGCCGGCCAGCGTGTCGGTCTGCACTGCGCGCAGCGTTTGCTTGAAGACGGTCATCGCGTCATCTTCACCTACCGCACCGAACGTCCCGGCGTACAAACACTGCGCGATTTGGGCGCCATCGGCCTGTTCGCCGACTTCTCCAGCGAAGCCGGGATTCTCGCCTTCATCAGCGAACTGAAAAACCACACCGACAGCCTGCGCGCCATCGTGCACAACGCCTCCGAATGGCTCGCCGAAACCCCGGGCAGCGAGGCCGAAGCCTTCACGCGCATGATCAATCTGCACATGCTCGCGCCCTACCTGATCAACCTGCACTGCGCCGATTTGTTGCAACGCTCGACGCCCGCCGACATCATCCATATCAGCGACGATGTCACGCGCAAGGGCAGCAGCAAACACATCGGCTATTGCGCCAGCAAAGCCGGGCTCGACAGCCTGACGCTGTCCTTCGCCGCGCGCTATGCGCCAGCAATCAAGGTCAACGGCATCGCGCCGGCCCTGCTATTGTTCAATCCCGACGACGACGCGGCGTACCGCACCAAAGCGCTGGCTAAATCGGCGCTGGGCATCGAACCCGGCAGCGAAGTGATCTACCAGAGCCTGCGCTATCTGCTCGACAACCCTTATGTCACCGGTACGACCCTGACCGTCAACGGCGGGCGGCACGTCAAATAACGCCTAGCTGCGAGGATGTCCATGAGCCTTTCCCTGCCCGAAAACTACCGTGAAATCCTCATCGGTCTCGGCGAAAATCCCGACCGCGAAGGGTTGCTCGACACCCCGGTGCGCGCGGCCAAAGCCATGCAATACCTGTGTCACGGTTACGATCAGAGCGTCGAGCAAATCGTCAACGGCGCGCTGTTTGCTTCGGACAGTGACGAGATGGTGATCGTCGCCGACATCGAGTTGTACTCGTTGTGCGAACATCACCTGCTGCCCTTCATCGGCAAGGCCCATGTGGCTTATATTCCGACGGGCAAGGTGCTGGGATTATCGAAGATCGCACGGCTGGTCGACATGTTCGCCCGACGCCTGCAGATTCAGGAAAACCTCACCCGGCAAATCGCCGACGCGGTGCAACAGGTCACCGATGCCGCTGGGGTCGCCGTGGTCATCGAAGCCAAACACATGTGCATGATGATGCGCGGCGTGGAAAAACAGAATTCGACGATGAACACCTCGGTCATGCTCGGCGCCTTCCGCGAGTCGAGCAACACCCGTCAGGAGTTCCTGCAATTGATTGGACGGAGCAAGTAAATGCTACAACTTCAACCGGGAATGGCGCGCATCCGGGTCAAGGATCTGCGCTTGCGCACCTTTATCGGGATCAACGAGGACGAGATCCTCAACAAGCAGGATGTGCTGATCAACGTCACCATTCTGTACGCCGCGCAGGAAGCGGTGCGTGACAACGACATCGATCACGCGCTGAACTACCGCACGATCACCAAAGCGATCATCGCTCACGTCGAGGGCAACCGTTTTGCGTTGCTCGAACGTCTGACGCAGGAACTGCTCGATCTGGTGATGAGCAACGGTTCGGTGCTGTACGCCGAAGTCGAAGTCGACAAGCCGCATGCGCTGCGATTTGCCGAATCGGTATCGATCACCCTCGCGGCAAGCCGCTGAGCTTCAAGCTTCCAGCTGCAAGCGTTAAGCTACCGCCACCCACAATCCAAACTTGCAGCTTGAAGCTCGCCGCTTGAAGCTGTCTCGAAGAGACCTCCATGAACGAGCAACAACGCCTCGAACTCGAAGCCGCCGCCTTCCGCCGGCTGGTCGCCCATCTGGACAGCCGCAAGGACGTGCAGAACATCGACCTGATGAACCTCGCCGGGTTCTGCCGCAATTGCCTGTCGAAGTGGTACAAGGCCGAAGCCGACGAGCGCCAGATCGACGTCAGCCTCGATGACGCCCGCGAAGTGGTTTACGGCATGCCGTACGCCGAGTGGAAAGCCCAATATCAGCAAGAAGCCAGCGCCGACCAGCAAGCGGCGTTCGCCAAAGGAAAAACCCATGAGTGACCTGAACACCCTGCGCGCCAGCCTGAAAAGCGGCGAGCACGCTTTCGCCGACACCCTGGCTTTCATTGCTGCCGGTTACGACTACCAGCCGCAAGCCTTCAACAACGGTGGCGTGGAAAACGCCGCCGGGCAGAACGAAGGTTCGTGCAAGACCTTGGGCCTGGCGCTGCTGGAAGGCCTGAGCGATGAAGAAGCGCTGCTGGCGTTTGGCGAGCATTATCGCTCGGTAGTGGCGACGCCTGAGGGCAGCGATCACGGCAACATTCGTGCTTTGATCAAACACGGTCTGGCCGGTGTGACATTCACCGCGCAACCCCTGACCCGCCGCTGATCAAGATCAAAAGATCGCAGCCTTCGGCAGCTCCTACACCGTGATCGTTCCCACGCTCCGCGTGGGAATGCAGCCGGGGACGCTCCGCGTCCCATCGGACGCAGAGCGTCCAGATGAGGAATTCCCACGCAGAGCGTGGGAACGATCATCACGTGGCTGAATCTGCGGGCACAAAAAAACCGGCCAATATGGCCGGTTTTTTTATGTCTGCGATTTAGAACGAAGCGTTCTGCAGACCGTCCAGGTAACGCTCGGTGTCGAGTGCCGCCATGCAACCGGCGCCGGCCGAGGTGATGGCCTGGCGGTAAACGTGGTCAGCCACGTCACCGGCGGCGAAGATGCCTTCGACGCTGGTCGCGGTAGCGTTGCCGTCACGGCCGCCCTGCACCACCAGATAACCGTCTTTGAGGCTCAACTGGCCTTCGAACAGCGAAGTGTTCGGGGTGTGGCCGATGGCGATGAACACGCCGTCGACGGTGATTTCGTCGAAGCTGCCATCGTTGTTCTTCAGACGCGCACCGGTCACGCCCATGTTGTCGCCCAGGACTTCGTCCAGGTTAGCGTTCAACTTGAGGATGATCTTGCCTTCAGCGACGCGAGCGTTGAGCTTGTCGATCAGGATCTTCTCGGCGCGGAAGGTTTCGCGACGGTGAATCAGGGTCACGGTGCTGGCGATGTTGGCCAGGTACAGTGCTTCTTCAACCGCGGTGTTGCCGCCGCCGACCACAGCGACTGGCTTGTTGCGGTAGAAGAAACCGTCGCAGGTTGCGCAGGCCGAAACGCCTTTGCCCATGAACGCTTCTTCCGACGGCAGGCCCAGGTAACGAGCGCTGGCGCCGGTGGCGATGATCAGGGCGTCGCAGGTGTAAACCGCGCTGTCGCCGGTCAGGGTGTAAGGCTTGGCAGCGAAATCCACAGCGTTGATGTGATCGAAAACGATCTCGGTTTCAAAACGCTCGGCGTGCTCGCGCATGCGCTCCATCAGGGCTGGACCGGTCAGGCCGTGAACGTCGCCCGGCCAGTTGTCGACTTCGGTGGTGGTGGTCAGTTGACCGCCGGCCTGCATGCCGGTGATCAGCAGTGGCTTGAGGTTGGCACGGGCCGCGTATACCGCAGCGCTGTAACCGGCAGGGCCGGAACCGAGAATAATCACTCGCGAATGACGGACTTCAGACATGACCTGCTCCTGTTGACCGGGCCGAAAAAACTGGCACGGATCGCCGGACTGCCGGCGGAAATAAAAAAGGACCGTGGAAAACCTTGGGGAAGGCTTGAGCTCGACAGTCCTGTAAAAAGTTGGGTGCAGCGTATCGAGGGGGGCAAGATTAAGGAAATACGGATTAACAATCCAGCTCATAGGTGGTCTCTATGCCGACACACTGACCAGATGGACGTCTTTGTTACAGTGAATGTCGATCGCTCTACCGTGCTTTCGCCGCCGTTGCAAAGTCGGTAAGGTCGGCGCGTTTTCCCTTGCTCGGAGCACCTTATGCCCGCCCCTGTTCTGTCCGGCCCGCAATACCTGCGCGAAGGCCTCAAACTGGTTCTCAGCCCTGGCCTGCGCCTGTTCGTGTTGCTGCCGCTGGCGATCAACCTCGTGCTGTTCGTCGGATTGATCTATCTGGCAGGCCACCAGTTCAGCCTCTGGGTCGACACGCTGATGCCGTCGCTGCCGGAATGGCTGAGCTTCCTCAGCTACATCCTCTGGCCGCTGTTCGTCGTGTTGGTGGCGCTGATGGTGTTTTTCACGTTCACCATGCTCGCCAACGTGATTGCCGCACCGTTCAACGGTTTCCTCGCGGAAAAAGTCGAAGTGGTCGTGCGCGGCACCGATGACTTCCCGGCCTTCAGCTGGGGCGAACTGATCGAGATGGTACCGCGCACCCTCGCCCGGGAAATGCGCAAACTTGGCTACTTCCTGCCCCGCGCAATCGGCCTGTTCATCCTCTCGTTTATCCCGGTGGTGAACATCATCGCCGCGCCGCTGTGGCTGTTGTTCGGCGTGTGGATGATGGCGATCCAGTACATCGACTACCCGGCAGACAACCACAAACTCGGCTGGAACGAGATGCTCGCCTGGCTGCGGCAGAAGCGCTGGCAGAGCATGAGTTTTGGCGGGATCGTTTATCTGGTGCTGCTGATTCCAGTGGTGAACATTTTGATGATGCCGGCCGCCGTCGCTGGTGCGACGCTGTTCTGGGTGCGTGAGCGTGGCGCCGAGAACCTGGTGACTCAACGCTAACGCGGCGTCACAAATCCATCATCCGAACGTCACAACGACGACATGGCCTCAGCCGACACTGAGGTCATGACGACAGCTCTGCATATCACCCTCATCAGCGAAACCTTCCCACCGGAAATCAACGGCGTGGCCAATACCCTTGGCCGCTTGTGCGATGGACTGCGCGCGCGCGGGCATCAAGTGGATCTGGTGCGCCCGCGTCAGGCCGGCGATCCGCAGCGCAGCGATGACGACGCGCTGCTGTTGTGCCGAGGCTGGCCGCTGCCGGGCTATCCGGGCCTGCAATGGGGCCAGTCGTCGATGCACAAATTGCTGCGCCGCTGGAAACGCCAGCGCCCGGATGTGCTGTACATCGCCACGGAAGGCCCGCTGGGTTTGTCGGCCTTGCGTGCGGCGCGGCGACTCGGCATTTCGGTGGTCAGCGGTTTTCATACGAATTTTCAGCAATACACCAGTCAGTACGGCCTCGGCCTGCTGACGCGGATGCTCACGCATTATTTGCGCTGGTTTCACAATCGTTCGGCAATGACGCTGGTGCCCAGTCCCAGTCAACGTCTGGAACTGGAGCGTCGGCATTTCGAGCGTTTGGCGTTGTTGTCGCGCGGTGTGGACAGCCAGTTGTTTCACCCGAGCAAACGCCTGAACGCTTTGCGTGAGCAATGGGGACTTCGCGAGCGCGACGTTGCCGTGATTCACGTAGGACGCCTCGCGCCGGAGAAAAACCTGGGCCTGCTCAAGCGCAGCTTCGAAGCACTGCGCAGCGCTTATCCACAGCGCAATCTGAAACTCATCGTGGTCGGCGACGGGCCGCAACGGTTGGCGCTGGAAAAGGAACTGCCTGAGGCGATTTTTTGCGGTGCCCAGCGAGGCGAAGCGCTGGCGGCGCACTATGCGTCGGGGGATGTGTTTTTGTTTCCGAGCCTGACCGAAACCTTTGGCAATGTGGTGCTGGAGGCGTTGGCGTCAGGGTTGGGAGTGGTGGCTTACGATCAGGCTGCGGCAGCGCAGCATATTCGCCATGGCTACAGCGGCGTGCTGGCGATGCCCGGGGACGAAGAGGCGTTTTGCGAGGCGGCGGTGTGGTTATTGGAAGAGGATGAGCGCTTGCGTTGCGTGCGCCTGAATGCGCGGCAGCATGCGAGTCGCCAGGGGTGGGCGGCGATTATCGAGCAGTTTGAGAGCCATTTGCGTGGGGCATGTTTGGGGGATTTGGTGGTGCCTGAGGCTCAAACACTGCCTTGAATTATCGTTGCCTTTGAAACAGCTTTCGCGAGCAAGCCCGCTCCCACATTTTGAAATGCATTCCAAATGTGGGAGCGGGCTTGCTCGCGAAGGGGTCGTGACAGGCGCCGCTTAAACCAGCGACATCAACGCCTCACGGCTGAACGGCAAAATATCCTGCTCACGCCCTTCGCGGACTTTCAGCGCCCAGTCCGGGTCAACCAGCAGCGCACGCCCCACCGCCACCAGATCGAATTCCTCTTTGTTCAGACGCTCCAGCAAGTTCTCCAGACTGGCCGGTTGCGCGACCTTGTCGGTGTTGACCATGAACTGCAGGAACTCGCCATCCAGACCAACGCTGCCAACAGTGATAGTCGGTTTGCCGGTCAGCTTGCGCGTCCAGCCAGCGAGGTTCAGGTCAGAGCCATCGAACTCAGGCTCCCAGAAACGGCGCGTCGAGCAGTGGAAAATATCCACGCCAGCGTCGGACAACGGCTTGAGGAATTCACCCAGCCCTTCCGGGGTTTGCACCAGACGCGCGGTGTAATCCTGCTGCTTCCACTGCGAGAAGCGGAAGATGATCGGGAAGCCTTCGCCGACCGCAGCACGCACGGCTTGAATCAACTCGATGGCAAAACGCGAACGGTTGGCCAGACTGCCGCCGTATTCATCGGTGCGCTGGTTGCTGCCTTCCCAGAAGAACTGGTCGACCAGGTAACCGTGGGCGCCGTGGATTTCCACGCCGTCCATGCCGATGCTTTGTGCATCTTTGGCCGCTTGGGCGAATGCTGCGATCACGTCCTGAATATCTTGTTTGGTCATGCCGTGCACCACGACCTGGCCGTCCTTGAGTTTTTCCGACGGGCCGTAACCCGGCACGCTGGCGTCCGGTTCGGTGCCGATGCGGCGCACGCTGCCCACGTGCCACAGTTGCGGAACGATCTTGCCGCCTTCAGCGTGAACGGCATCGACGACTTTTTTCCAGCCGGCCAACGGCGCTTCACCGAAGAACTGCGGCACGTTCGGGTAACCGTTCGAGGCAACGTGGCCAACGGTGGTGCCTTCGGTGATGATCAGGCCAACACCGGCGGCCGCACGACGGCGGTAGTACTCGATGACTTTCGAATTCGGCACGCCACCCGGGGAGAAAGAACGGGTCATCGGCGCCATGACCACGCGGGTCGGCAGTTCGAGGGCACCGAGGTGGAACGGTTTGAACAAGGCTTGAACGGGCATCGAGAGGCTCCACAGAGATGACTTTATGACGGCGATAATATGGAGAGCCGAAGCCTTTGAACAGCATTATTGATTTCGGTGATTAAGGATTAAAAGACGCAAAGCAAAAGATCGGAGCCTTCGGCAGCTCCTACATGGGATTTCGAGGTCACCTGTAGGAGCTGCCGAAGGCTGCGATCTTTTGATCTTGCTTTATCAACTCAGCGCTTTTTCAATCGCATGAACAATGGTCGGATCATCCGGCGCCGTGCGCGGCGAGAACCGCGCCAGCACCCGGCCGTCCTTGCCGAGCAGAAACTTCTCGAAATTCCAGGTGATGTCACCGGGAAACTCCGCGCCCTCGCCCGCCAGCAGACGGTAGAGCTGATGCCGTTCGTGACCGTTGACTTCGAGCTTGCTCGACAACGGAAACGTCACGCCATAGTTGAGGCTGCAGAAATCCTGAATGTCCTTTTCAGAACCGGGTTCCTGACCGGCAAACTGGTTGCACGGCAGGCCCAGCACGCTGAAGCCTTTGCCTTTGAACTGCTGATAGAGGTTTTCCAGCGCCGCATACTGGGGGGTCAAGCCGCATTTGGAGGCGACGTTGACCACCAGCACGACTTGGCCCTTGAAAGGCGCCAGCGGTAGCTCCTGACCATCCAGGGCTGTCAACTTAAGGTCGTGAAAAGCACTCATGACGAACTCCAAGATTCCCGTGTTCTACTCGAAACAGCCACTTGGCGAGACCACCAAGGACAGCCGCGGACTAAAAAGGCGCCCGCAGGCGCCTCTCCAGTACTCGAAGCTTAGCGCAGAAATCAGTGGTGATGGCCACCTTCGCCATGGACGTGACCATGAGCGATTTCTTCCTGGCTGGCATCACGGATGTCAACGATCTTCACTTTGAAGTTCAGACGCTGGCCGGCCAACGGGTGGTTGCCGTCAACGGTCACGTCGTCGCCGTCGAGGTCACGGATGGTGACGATTTGCATCTGGCCGTCCGGCGCCGAAGCGTGGAACTGCATGCCGACTTCCAGCTCGTCAACGCCTTCAAACATGCTGCGGCTCAGGGTGCTGACCAGCTCAGCGGCGTATTCGCCGTAAGCGTCTTCCGGTTCAACGGAAACGTCCAGCTCGTCACCAACGGTTTTGCCTTCCAGAGCTTTTTCCAGGCCCGGGATGATGTTGCCTGCGCCTTGCAGGTAGACCAGCGGAGCGCCGCCGGCGGAGCTGTCGATTACCTCACCAGCGTCGTTGGTCAGGGTATAGTCGATGGAGACAGCCTTATTGGCGGCGATCAGCATGGGGCGAGACCTTTTGCATAAGAATATAGAAAGGCCAAGTTTAGCGAAGCAATCGCGCGAAAGCGAACACAACCCGGACAAACGGGTTTCGACGATCACAGGCTTCCATCAAGACGAAGAGGGCCATTGGGTGGCCGAGCTTTCCTGTGGCCACACCCAGCACCTGCGCCATCAGCCGCCATGGCAAACCCGGGCGTGGGTACTCGACCCGGCGCAACGTATTGAAAAAATAGGCCAACCCTTTGCCTGCGGTTGGTGCGCACAAGGCTCGGTTAGCGATAACCTTGGCGACTGAATTTCGGTAGTCAGCCAGACATAAGCTGACACCACTGCCATGCAACTTTAGAGAATTCGCATGCAAACTTTTTTTATCGCCCCCACCGATTTTGGCGTGGGTCTGACCTCCATCAGCCTCGGGCTGGTGCGCACGCTGGAGCGAGCGGGCCTGAAAGTCGGGTTCTTCAAACCGATTGCGCAGCCGCACCCGGGCGACACCGGCCCTGAGCGTTCCACCGAACTGGTGGCGCGCACCCACGGCCTGAAACCGCCGCAACCGCTGGGCCTCGCTCACGTCGAGCGGATGCTCGGCGACGGCCAGCTCGATGAGTTGCTCGAAGAAATCATCACCCTGTATCAGCAAGCCGCCATCGGCAAGGATGTGCTGGTGGTCGAAGGCATGGTGCCGACCCGTAGCGCCAGCTACGCCGCGCGGGTCAACCTGCACCTGGCCAAAAGCCTCGATGCCGAAGTGATTCTGGTCTCCGCGCCGGAAAACGAAGTGCTCGCCGAACTCTCCGGGCGCGTCGAATTGCAGGCGCAATTGTTCGGCGGGCCGAAAGACCCGAAAGTCCTTGGTGTGATCCTCAACAAGGTCAAAACCGACGAAAGCATGGACGCCTTCGCCGCGCGTCTGAAGGAGCATTCGCCGTTGCTGCGCAGCGGTGATTTCCGCTTGCTCGGCTGCATTCCGTATCAGCCAGAACTCAACGCCCCGCGCACCCGCGACGTCGCCGATCTGATGGGCGCGCAGGTGCTCAACGCCGGTGATTACGAAACCCGGCGGATGACCAAAATCATCATTTGCGCGCGTACCATGCGCAACACCGTCGAGCTGCTCAAGCCCGGTGTGCTGGTGGTGACGCCGGGCGATCGCGACGACATCATCCTCGCCGTCAGCCTCGCCGCGATCAACGGTGTGCCGCTGGCCGGGCTGTTGCTGACCAGCGACACCCTGCCCGATCCGCGCATCATGGATCTCTGCCGTGGCGCGTTGCAGGCCGGTCTGCCGGTGTTGTCGGTGAGCACTGGCTCCTACGACACCGCCAATCTGCTCAACGGTTTGAACAAGGAAATCCCCATTGATGACCGCGAGCGTGCGGAGATCATCACTGATTTCGTCGCCAGCCATCTCGACGCGAAATGGCTGCACCAGCGCTGCGGCACGCCTCGGGAAATGCGCCTGTCGCCAGCGGTGTTCCGTTATCAATTGATTCAGCGTGCGCAGGCAGCGAACAAGCGCATCGTCCTGCCTGAAGGCAGCGAGCCGTTCACTGTGCAAGCGGCGGCGATCTGTCAGGAACGCGGGATCGCCCGTTGCGTGTTGCTGGCGAAACCGGAAGACGTCGAAGCCGTCGCCCGCGCCCAAGGCATCACATTGCCGCCGGGGCTGGAGATTCTTGATCCGGATCTGATCCGCGAACGCTACGTCGAGCCGATGGTGGCCCTGCGCAAAACCAAAAGCCTTAATGCGCCGATGGCCGAGCAGCAACTGGAAGACACCGTGGTGATCGGCACCATGATGCTCGCGCTGGATGAAGTCGACGGATTGGTTTCCGGCGTGATCAACACCACGGCCAACACCATCCGCCCGGCCCTGCAGCTGATCAAAACGGCACCGGGCTGCACGCTGGTGTCGTCGGTGTTCTTCATGCTCTTCCCGGAGGAAGTGCTGGTCTACGGTGACTGCGTGATGAACCCGCACCCAAGTGCCACCGAGCTGGCCGAGATTGCCTTGCAAAGCGCCGATTCGGCTGCGGCGTTCGGCATCACCCCGCGTGTGGCGATGATCAGTTACTCCAGCGGCGAATCGGCCACTGGCGAGGAAGTCGAAAAAGTCCGCGAGGCCACCTTGCTCGCCCACGAGCAACAGCACTCGCTGCTGATCGACGGCCCGCTGCAATACGATGCTGCGGCCAACGCTGAAGTCGCCCGGCAACTGGCGCCGAACAGTCAGGTCGCCGGTCGCGCCACGGTGTTCGTCTTCCCGGATCTGAACACCGGCAACACCACGCACAAAGCCGTGCAACGCAGCGCCGATTGCGTCAGCCTCGGGCCGATGCTGCAAGGCCTGCGCAAACCGGTGAACGATTTGCCGCGCGGCGCGCAAGTCGATGACATCGTCTACACCATCGCCCTCACCGCGATTCAAGCCGCCAACCGACCTATGGATGTGTAAATGCTGGATTTTCTACCTGCACCCGTGCGCGGTGTGATCGCTTCGCTGCTGTTGGCGCTCAACACGATTCTGCTCTGCTCGTTTCTGTTTTGCGTGGCGCTGGTCAAGGCGTTGCCGTTTGCCTTCACCCAGCGCATCGCCGGTTGGCTGATGAGCCACACCCATGAAGCGTGGATCAGCAACAACAAAGGCTGGATGAACCTGGTGCGCCGCACGCGCTGGCACCTCAGCGGCTTGCAAGGCCTCGACTATCAGCACTCGTATCTGATCACCAGCAACCACCAGAGCTGGGTCGATATTCTGGTGCTGCAATACGTGCTCAACCGTCGGATTCAGCCGCTGAAATTCTTCCTCAAGCAGGAGCTGATCTGGGTGCCGGTGATTGGTCTGGCGTGGTGGGCGCTGGGCTTTCCATTCATGAAGCGCTACTCCAAGGCGTACCTGGCCAAGCACCCGGAGAAGAAAGGCAAAGACCTCGAAACTACGCGTAAAACCTGCGCGAAATTTCGCAATAATCCGGTGGGGATTTTCAACTTCGTCGAGGGCACGCGGTTTACCGAGGGCAAACATGCGCAACAGCAATCGCCGTTCAAATATCTGCTCAAGCCGAAGGCTGGCGGCATTGCGTTTGTACTGGATGCGATGGGCGAGCAACTGGAGTCGATCGTTAACGTGACGATTCACTACCCGGCCGGGCGGCCGGGGTTCTGGGATTTGCTCTGCGGCAATGTGCGCGACGTGGTGGTGCATTTTGAAGAGCTGAAAATTCCGCAGCAATTCATTGGCAAGAATTACGATCAGGACGGCGAGTATCGTTTGCAGTTTCAGGGCTGGATCAATCAGCTGTGGCTGGACAAGGATGCGCTGCTGGAACAGATGCACCGCGAATATCCGAAGCATTAAGATCAAAAGATCGCAGCCTCCGGCAGCTCCTACATTGGATTGACGTACATCCTGTAGGAGCTGCCGAAGGCTGCGATCTTTTGACTTTTTAAAGATCACAAAAAAGCCCGCCGATGATACTCATCGGCGGGCTTTTTATTTGTCGCTAACGCTTAGATCGCGCCACGCTGACGCAGCAGATCCAGCACTTGCTTGACGCTTTCTTCCAGACTCAGCGTCTGCGTGTCGATCACCAGATCGGCATTCAGCGGCACGTCGTACGGGAAGGATTCGCCCGGGATGTTGTCGCCACCGGCGGCATACAGACCTTGCGGATCACGCTCGGCGCACACGGCCGGCGAGGCCTGTACGTAGACCGTCAGCAGACGCTCCTTGCCGATCAGATCCTTGGCCTGCTCGCGACCTTCAGCGCTTGGCGCCACGAACGAGGCCAGGGTCAGCAGACCCGCTTCGTTGAACTGACGCGCCACGTGTGCGGCACGACGCCAGTTCTCGGTGCGACCGGCGCGATCCTGTGGCAGGCCTTTGTTCAGGTCCTGACGCAGGTTCTGGCCATCCAGCACAAACACCGCACGGCCCATGTCGAACAGCTTGCGCTCGACCGCGTAGGCCAGCGTGCTTTTGCCCGCGCCCGACAGACCGCTGAACAGCACGGTGGCCGGTTGCTGGCCGAAACGCTGAGCACGTTCCTCAGTCGCAACATGCGCCAGTTTGCCGTGGTGCGTGGCAGTGCCATGCGTCACTGGCTGCGCGACGATCATGCCGGCGCCGACGGTGCCGTTGGTCAGGCGATCGATGATGATGAACGCGCCGGTGGTGCGGTTGCTTTCGTAACCGTCGAGGGCGATTGGCGCATCAAGCGCAATCTTCACCTTGCCGATTTCGTTGAGCTGCAACGCGCTCGCCGGGCCTTCTTCCAGGGTGTTCACGTCAACCTTGTTAACGATGCTGGCAATCGAGCCCGGCACGTAACTGGTGGCGCGTTTGATGTCGTATTTCTTGCCCGGCAGCATCGGCTCTTCAGCCATCCACACCAGCATCGCTTCGAAGCTGTCGGTGACTGGCGGCACGTTGTCGGCATGCACCAACAGGTCGCCACGGGAGATGTCGATTTCGTCTTCCATGGTCAGCGTCACTGCCTGACCTGGACCGGCGTGTTCCAGCTCACCTTCGAAGGTGACGATGGATTTCACGCGGCTGCTTTTGCCCGACGGCAGCACCACGACTTCGTCGCCTTTCTTGACGATGCCGCTGGCCAGCGTGCCGGCGAAACCACGGAAGTTCAGGTTCGGACGGTTGACGTACTGCACCGGGAAACGCAGATCAGTGAAGTTGCGATCGCCCGCCACTTCCACGGTCTCGAGAATTTCCATCAGCGACTGGCCTTTGTACCAAGGCGAGCGCTCGGACTTGTTCACCACGTTGTCGCCCTTGAGGGCAGACATCGGCACGAAATGCATGCTGGTCGGCTTCATCTTCAAGCCTTCGGCGAACTTCAGGTAGTCGGCCTTGATCGACTCGAACACGCCTTCGTCGAAGCCTTTCAAATCCATCTTGTTGATGGCGACGACGATGTGTTTGATCCCCAACAGGGAAGCAATGAAGCTGTGGCGACGGGTCTGGGTCTGCACGCCGTAACGCGCGTCGACCAGGATGATCGCCAGGTCACAGGTAGAGGCACCGGTGGCCATGTTGCGGGTGTACTGCTCATGGCCGGGGGTGTCGGCGATGATGAATTTGCGCTTGGCGGTGGAGAAATAGCGGTAAGCGACATCGATGGTGATGCCCTGCTCACGCTCGGCCTGAAGACCGTCAACCAGCAATGCCAGGTCGATGTCGTCACCGGTGGTGCCGACTTTCTTCGAATCGCGGGTAATCGCTTCGAGGTGATCTTCGTAGATCATTTTCGAGTCGTGCAGCAGGCGCCCGATCAGGGTGCTCTTGCCGTCATCGACGTTACCGCAAGTCAAAAAGCGCAGCAGCTCTTTACGTTCGTGCTGGCCCAGGTAGGCGAGGATGTCCTCGCTGATCAAATCAGATACGTGCGACATGACAGCCCCTTAGAAATAGCCTTGACGTTTTTTGTCTTCCATTGAGCCGGCACCATCGTGGTCGATGACACGGCCCTGGCGCTCGGAAGTTCGCGTCAGGAGCATTTCTTGAATGATGTCCGTCAGCGTTTCGGCTTCGGACTCCACGGCGCCCGTCAACGGGTAGCAGCCAAGGGTGCGGAAACGCACTTTCTTTTTGACGATGCGCGCTTTGTCTTCATCGGACAGGTGCTCGAGGATGCGCTCGTCGTCGATCATGATCAGCGTGCCGTTCTTCTCGATCACTTCGCGTTCGGCGGCGAAGTACAGCGGCACAATCGGGATGCCTTCGAGGTAGATGTACTGCCAGATGTCCAGTTCGGTCCAGTTCGACAGAGGGAATACACGGATGGATTCGCCCTTGTTGACCTTGCCGTTGTAGACATTCCACAGTTCTGGACGCTGGTTTTTCGGATCCCAGCGATGCTTGCTGTCGCGGAACGAGTACACGCGCTCTTTGGCGCGGGATTTCTCTTCATCGCGACGGGCGCCGCCGAAGGCTGCGTCGAAACCATGCTTGTCGAGTGCCTGTTTCAGGCCTTCGGTTTTCATGATGTCGGTGTGCTTGGCGCTGCCGTGGGTGAACGGGTTAATGTTCTGCGCCACGCCATCGGGGTTGATGTGGGTGATCAAGTCCAGGCCCAGTTCTTCGACCATCTTGTCGCGGAACTTGTACATCTCCTGGAATTTCCAGCGGGTGTCGACGTGCATCACCGGAAACGGCAGCTTGCCCGGGAAGAACGCCTTGCGTGCCAGATGCAGCATCACGGCGGAGTCTTTACCGATGGAGTACAGCATCACCGGGTTATCGAACTCGGCGGCCACCTCGCGGATGATGTGGATGCTTTCCGCCTCCAGCTGTTTCAGATGCGTCAGTTTGTCGACCATGGCTACTCACGAAAACTTTCTTATGAACGGCCAGCGGGCCGTGTTCGAGCGGGGAATCCTAGCACAGCGACCTTCTTCTAATCAGGACGCGGGCTAGAACGAAAGGGCATATGAATATGCCTCACAGTTCGGCCAACCCGCCCCTGTAGGAGCTGCCGAAGGCTGCGATCTTTTGATCTTGTTTTTAAAGATCAAAAGATCGCAGCCTTCGGCAGCTCCTACAGAGGTCGTGTCAGTTAGATCGGGTTGGGGATGTCGATGAAGATGTGTTCGAGGGCGAAGCGTTTTGCCAGGTAGTCGCCCAGTGCCTGCACACCGTAGCGTTCGGTGGCGTGGTGGCCGGCGGCGATGAAGCTGATGTCGTTTTCGCGAGCGCTGTGGAAAGTCTGCTCGGACGCTTCGCCACTGAGGAACAAATCGACGCCCGCCGCCACGCCGTGATCGATGTAGCCTTGGCCACCGCCAGTACACCAGCCGACCCGACGAATCATCGGGCTGCCTTCAATCAGCAGCGGCTCACGGCCCATGACTTCCTGCACTTTGCGGGCGAAGTCGCGGGCGGTCATCGGGTCTTTCAACGAGCCGACCAGGCCAACGATTTTCAGATTATCCGGATCCAGCGGCCCTTCCACGGTGATGTCCAGTTGGCGAGCCAGTTGCACGTTATTGCCCACGTCCGGGTGCAGATCCAGCGGCAAGTGATAGGCGAGCAAGCTGATGTCGTGCTTGAGCAGCGTCTTCAAGCGGCGCTGTTTCATGCCGGTGATGCACGGGTTTTCGCCCTTCCAGAAGTAACCGTGATGCACCAGCACCAGATCCGCCCCGGCCTCAACGGCAGCGTCGAGCAAGGCCTGGCTGGCAGTGACGCCGCTGACAATGCGCATCACCTGCGGCCGGCCTTCGACCTGCAAGCCGTTGGGGCAATAATCGGCGATTTTCGCACTGCCAAGGTAACGGTCGGCTTCTTCGACGAGGGTGCTGAGGGCAACGGCCATGAAAGACTCCTAAATATCCCGTTCAGAGGCACGCGCGGCCTCGTATAATGCGCGACATTATGGGCGGTCTGACCCCGCCTGCAACTTTTCCAGGACGTGCTTAATGTTCAAGGCGCTGCGTTTTATGGGCTGGCCGTTGTTGGCCGGTGTGCTTATCGCTCTGTTGATTATTCAGCGTTACCCGCAATGGGTCGGGCTGCCGAGCCTCGACGTCAACCTGCAACAGGCCCCGCAAACCACCAGCGTGCAGCAGGGCCCGGTGTCCTATGCCGACGCGGTGACCATCGCGGCGCCGTCGGTGGTCAACTTGTACACCACCAAAGTCATCAACAAGCCGAACCATCCGCTGTTTGAGGATCCGCAGTTCCGCCGCTTCTTCGGTGACAACTCGCCGAAGCAGAAGCGTATGGAATCGAGCCTCGGTTCCGGCGTGATCATGAGCCCGGAAGGCTACATCCTCACCAACAACCACGTCACCAGCGGCGCCGATCAGATCGTCGTGGCGTTGAAGGACGGTCGTGAAACCCTCGCCCGCGTCATCGGCAGCGACCCGGAAACCGACCTCGCCGTCCTCAAGATCGATTTGAAAAACCTGCCGGCGATCACCGTCGGCCGCTCTGACAACATCCGCATCGGCGATGTCGCGCTGGCCATCGGCAACCCGTTCGGCGTCGGCCAGACCGTGACCATGGGCATCATCAGCGCCACTGGCCGCAACCAGTTGGGCCTGAACAACTACGAAGACTTCATCCAGACCGACGCGGCGATCAACCCGGGCAACTCCGGCGGCGCACTGGTCGACGCCAACGGCAACCTCACCGGCATCAACACCGCGATCTTCTCCAAGTCCGGCGGCTCGCAGGGCATCGGTTTTGCAATTCCGGTGAAACTGGCGATGGAAGTGATGAAGTCGATCATCGAGCACGGCCAAGTGATCCGTGGCTGGCTGGGCATTGAAGTGCAGCCGCTGACCCAGGAACTGGCCGAGTCGTTTGGCTTGTCCGGGCGTCCGGGGATTGTCGTGGCGGGGATCTTCCGCGATGGCCCGGCACAGAAGGCCGGCCTGCAATTGGGTGACGTGATCCTGAGCATTGATGGCGAGCCGGCCGGGGATGGTCGTCGCTCGATGAACCAGGTTGCGCGGATCAAGCCGACTGACAAAGTGACGATTCAGGTGATGCGTAACGGTAAAGAGTTGAAGCTCACCGCTGAAATTGGTCTGCGTCCACCACCAGCGCCAGTGCAGGAAAAAGAAGAGTAAAACTTTTTTCGCGCCAGGCGCGCGAATAAAAGACATTCTCAAAAGGCATGTTATATTGTTTCAATTCTAGGAATTGGAACAACATAACATGTCGTCTCGAACAAAGGCCTCCCTGCTCGGCCTGAGCCTCGGTTTGCTGGTTGATCCAGCCTTCGCCGAAGAACCGCAACCCCTCGAACTCGACGCCATCAGCGTCATCTCCGATTACGAATCGCCGACCGAGCCGGTCAAGGGTTATCGCGCAACGCGTTCGTCCAGTGCGACCAAAACCGACACGGCGATTCGTGATATCCCGCAAGCAATCAGCGTAGTACCCGCCAGCGTGCTCAAGGATCTGGGCAGCAGCAGTGTTGAGCGCGCATTGGATTTTGCTGGCGGCGTGTCGAAGCAGAACAACTTCGGTGGGCTGACGCTTTACGAGTACAGCGTGCGCGGCTTCACCAGCTCTGAGTTCTACAAGGATGGTTTCAGCGCCAATCGCGGTTACCCGAGCACGCCGGATGCGGCCAACATCGAGCGCATTGAGGTGCTCAAAGGCCCGGCGGCCAGCCTGTACGGTCGAGGCGATCCGGGCGGCACGGTGAACATCGTCACCAAGAAACCGCAGCCCGAAGCCTTTACCACGCTGCAAACCAGCGCCGGCAGTTGGGATCGCTATCGCACTGCGCTGGACGTCAACACGCCGCTGGATGATCAGGGCGATGTGCTCTCGCGGATCAACCTCGCGGTCGAGGACAACAACAGTTTTCGCGACCACGTCGACAGCAAGCGCGTGTTCGTCGCGCCTTCGATCAGTTGGCAATTGAACCCGGACACGTCGCTGTTGGTGGAAAGCGAAATCGTCCGCCACAGCTCCACGTTTGATCGCGGCATCGTTGCGCCGAACAACAGATGGAGCGGCGTGTCGCGCTCGACCTTCCTCGGTGAACCCAACGACGGCAACATCGACAACCACAACAACCTGCTGCAAGCGACCCTCGAACATCACCTCAACGACAGCTGGAAGTTGCGCCTGGCCAGCCATTACAAGGACGGCAAACTCTGGGGCTTCGCTTCGGAAGCGCGTCCGCTGAACGCCGACGGCCACACCGTCAACCGCCGCTATCGCGAGCGCGACACCAACTGGCACGACAGCATCACCCAACTGGAGCTGCGTGGTCTGTTCGACCTCGGCCCTTGGCAACACGAACTGCTGATCGGCACCGAATACGAAAACTTCCGCAAGAACGAGCGCGTCACCACGATTGCTGGCGGCCCCTACGCGATCGACATCTACAACCCGATCTACGGCCAGCCGAAACCCAACGGTGCACGCTCGGGCACGGATACTTTCGAACACGTCGAAAGCCATGCGCTGAACCTGCAGGATCAAATCATCTTCACCGACAAACTGCGCGGGATGATCGGTGCGCGTTTCGAACATTTCGATCAACACATCGACGATCACAGTCGCAACGCCACAAGCAACCAACGGCATGACGCCCTCACCCAACGCGCTGGTCTGCTCTATCAACTGACGCCGCAAACCGGTCTGTTCGCCAACGCCTCGACCTCGTTCAAACCGAACAATGGCCTCGACGCGTCCGGCAAATCCTTCGACCCGGAAGAGGGCGTCGGCTACGAAGTCGGCATCAAGAACGAGCTGTTCGACGAGCACCTGAGCAGCACCCTCGCCTTCTTCCACATCGACAAGGAAAACGTCCTCGCCCTCGACCCGGCCACCGACACTAGCCGCGCGATGGGCAAGGCGCGCAGTCGCGGCTTCGATTGGCAAGTCACCGGGCAAGTCACCGATGCCGTGCGGGTGATCGGTGCCTTCGCTTTTATCGACGCCGAGGTCACTCAGGGTGACGCGGTGATTCCTACCGGCAGCCGCATCCTCGGCGTGGCCAAACGCAGCGGCAGTCTGCTCGGGGTGTATGAGTTTCAGGATGGCCGTTTGCGCGGCTCGGACGTCGGCGCGGCGTTCACTTATGTCGGCGACCGCTCCGGTGAATCCGGCAGCGATTTTGAATTGCCGGCCTATCACACCGTCGACCTGCTGGCCCACTACAAGGCCAGCGACAACGTCACCGTCGGCCTGAACCTGAACAACCTCTTCGACGAAAAATACTACGAGCGCTCGTACAGCAATTACTGGGTCAACCCAGGCGAGCCGCGCAATTTCACCGTCAGCCTGACACTCAATCTGTAAAAGGACGTCACCATGCAATACGGCAAAACCCTCATGCTCATCGCCGCCCTGTTCGCCGGCCAAGTCTCGGCTCATGGCCTGTGGACCGAACAACGGCGCGGCAATATCGAAGTGATCTACGGCCATGGCGCCGAAGACAACGCGTTCAAGGCGCAGAAAATCAGCGGCGCCTGGGCTTATGACGCGGGCGGCAAAATGATTCCGGTCAGCGTTGAACGGCTCGCTGATCACGCACGTTTGAAACCGCTGAAGTCGCCTGCGGTGATGGCCGTGGCGCTGAATAACGGCATGTGGTCGCAGACCGCTGACAAGAAGTGGGTCAATGAAGGCCGCAGCAAAGTACCGGGCGCTGTCGAGGCGACGGAGACGTTTAAATACAGTCTGGCGATTTATCAGCCGGGGGCGAAGTTGCCGAAGCTGGATCAGATCAAGCTGCTGATTGTGCCGGAGGTTGACCCGTTGACTGTAGGGCCGGGGAAATCATTGCCGGTGCGGGTATTGCTCGATGGCAAACCGGCGGCGGGGGTGAAGTTGATTGGCGACTATCGCAATGCGCCGAACACGTTGAGCGCCGAGACGGATAAGGATGGCCGGGCGCAGGTATTGGTGAGAAATGAAGGGCTGAATGTGATTGCGGCGCAGGTTGAGGTGCCGGTGAAGGACAGTGCTGATGTGAATAGTCGTGGGTTGTTTAGTTCGCTGACATTCCTTGGCGAACCGCATCACGAATAAGAGCAGACCCTCACCCCAGCCCTCTCCCGGAGGGAGAGGGAGCCGACCGAGGTGTCTTGCGGTGTACATCGACCTGAAAGACCAGGTCGATTATGGATTCAATACAAATCGTGCACGTCGGTGAAACTCTGCAATATCCCCCAATCAGTCCCCTCTCCCTTTGGGAGAGGGTTAGGGTGAGGGGCTCTTGCCTTTAAAGCTCGCCCAGACCGTCGATCAGCGCCTGATTCTGCTCCGGCGTGCCAATCGAAATCCGCAGGAACTGCGCAATCCGCTCCTGCTTGAAGTGCCGCACAATCACGCCTTGCTCGCGCAATTTAGCCGCCAGCCCCGCCGCATCATGCTGCGGATGCCGCGCAAAGATGAAGTTCGCCGCCGACGGCAACACCTCAAAACCCTTGGCCTGCAACTGAGCGATCACCCACTCGCGGCTCTCGATCACCAACCGGCAGGTCTTGTCGAAATACTCGCGATCTTCGAACGCGGCAGCAGCACCGACAATCGCCAGACGATCCAGCGGATAGGAGTTGAAGCTGTTCTTGATCCGCTCCAGCGCCTCGATCAAGTCCGGATGCCCCACCGCCAGACCCACGCGCAAACCGGCCAGCGAGCGCGATTTGGACAGGGTCTGCGTCACCAGCAGGTTCGGATAACGATCGACCAGACTGATCGCCGTCGCGCCGCCGAAGTCGATATACGCCTCATCAACAACCACCACCGAATCCGGGCTGGCCTTGAGGATTTGCTCGACCGCTTCCAGCGCCAGCAGGCAACCGGTCGGGGCGTTCGGGTTAGGGAAAATGATCCCGCCGTTCGGCTTGGCATAGTCAGCCGGGTCGATCTGGAACTGCGCGTCCAGCGGCACCGCATCAAACTTGATGCCGTATAAACCGCAGTAAACCGGATAGAAGCTGTAGCTGATGTCCGGGAACAGCAGCGGCTGATCGTGTTGCAGCAGACCGTGGAAAATGTGCGCGAGCACTTCATCCGAACCGTTGCCGAGGAACACCTGATTGCTCTGTACGCCGTAGTAGTTGGCGACAGCGGTTTTCAGCAGATCGCTGTTCGGATCCGGGTACAAGCGCAGGTTGTCATTCAGCTCGACCTGCATGGCCGCCAAGGCTTTTGGCGATGGGCCGTACGGGTTTTCGTTGGTGTTGAGCTTGACCAGTTTGGTCAGCTTCGGTTGTTCGCCCGGCACGTACGGCACCAGATCTTTAACGAACGGGCTCCAGAATTTGCTCATTTTTCAGTTTCCCTTCTGTTCGTCTTTGATGCGGTATTCGGCACTGCGCGCGTGGGCGCTCAGCGATTCGCCACGGGCCAGAATCGACGCAGTCTTGCCCAGTTCAGAGGCGCCGGCCTCGGAGCAGAAGATGATCGACGAACGTTTCTGGAAGTCATACACACCCAGTGGCGACGAAAACCGCGCAGTGCCGGAAGTCGGCAATACGTGGTTCGGGCCCGCGCAGTAATCGCCCAGCGCTTCGGAGGTGTGACGGCCCATAAAGATCGCGCCGGCGTGGCGGATCTGCGGCAACCAGGCCTGTGGGTCAGCGACCGACAACTCCAAGTGTTCCGGGGCGATGCGGTTGGCGACTTCGATGGCTTGGGCCATGTCCTTCACGTGAATCAACGCACCACGGCCATTGATCGAGGTTTCGATGATGGTCGCGCGATCCATGGTCGGCAGCAGTTTGTCGATGCTGGCGGCGACCTTGTCGAGGAACTCGGCGTCCGGGCTGACCAGAATCGCCTGCGCGTCTTCGTCGTGCTCGGCTTGCGAGAACAGGTCCATGGCGATCCAGTCCGGATCGGTCTGGCCGTCGCACACCACGAGGATTTCCGAAGGGCCGGCAATCATGTCGATACCAACCTGACCGAACACGTGGCGCTTGGCCGTGGCGACATAGATATTGCCCGGGCCAACCACCTTGTCGACTTTCGGCACGCTTTCGGTGCCGTACGCCAACGCGGCAACGGCTTGTGCGCCACCGATGGTGAACACGCGGTCGACGCCGGCGATGCAGGCGGCGGCCAACACCAACTCGTTGATCTCACCGCGCGGGGTCGGCACGACCATGACCACTTCGGTCACGCCAGCAACCTTGGCCGGAATCGCGTTCATCAATACAGAGGATGGGTACGACGCCTTGCCACCGGGAACGTACAGACCGGCGCGATCCAGCGGCGTGACCTTCTGGCCCAGCACGGTGCCGTCAGCCTCGGTGTAGCTCCAGGAATCCTGCTTCTGTTTTTCGTGGTAGCTGCGCACGCGGGCGGCGGCTTTTTCCAGTGCTTCGCGCTGCGGCACGGTGATGCGCGTCAGCGCCAGTTCCAGACGCTCGCGCGGCAGGATCAGGTCGGCCATCGACGCGACTTCGAGGCCGTCGAACTTCTGGGTGAACTCGACCAGCGCCGCGTCACCGCGCTCGCGCACAGCCTTAATGATGTCCAGCACGCGCTGATTGACCGAGTCGTCAGACACACTTTCCCAGCTCAGCAGATGATCCAGATGATGCGCGAAATCCGGGTCAGCAGCGTTGAGTCGGCGAATTGCAGTCGTTGCGGTCATAGCGAGAGCCTCATAGGAATGGCAAAAACTCAGGCGCCCTAACTTAGCAGTCGTTTCCGCTTGGGCACCTGAGATTCTGGCTATGAGGCGGATAGACGGGCGCGACTTAACGTCGCGCAGGTGAATCAGCCGCGGTGTCGAGACTCCACTGCATTGCGCAGGGTGTCGATCAACGCCTGGATTCGGGCGTGTTGCATTTTCATCGAAGCCTTGTTGACCACCAGGCGCGAGCTGATCGTGGCGATCAGTTCCTGAGGTTCCAGACCGTTGGCGCGCAGGGTGTTGCCGGTGTCGACCACGTCGATGATCTTGTCGGCGAGACCAATCAGCGGTGCCAGCTCCATCGAGCCGTAAAGCTTGATGATGTCGACCTGACGGCCCTGCTCGGCGTAGTAACGCTTGGCGACGTTGACGAACTTGGTCGCCACGCGCAGACGGCCCTTGGGTTCTGGCGCACCGATCTTGCCGGCGGTCATCAGTTTGCACTGCGCGATTTGCAGATCCAGTGGCTCGTACAGGCCCTGGCCGGTGTATTCCATCAACACGTCTTTACCGGCGACGCCGAGGTCGGCCGCGCCATGCTCGACATAGGTCGGCACGTCAGTGGCGCGCACGATCAGCAGACGTACGTCTGGCTGAGTCGTAGGAATAATCAGCTTGCGGCTCTTGTCCGGATTCTCGGTCGGCACGATGCCCGCTTCGGCGAGAAGCGGCAGGGTGTCGTCAAGGATGCGGCCCTTGGACAGTGCGATGGTCAACATGGGAAACGTCAGTCCTTATCAAGGTACTCATGCCTGGTCGCAATCGGCGCCGGACACACATCGAGCCGGAAACCGGCTCGACTCAAAACGAATTCAACGGACACGTCCCTGTGTCCACGTGCAGCAATCAGCCCGGAACGCGACGGATCTTGGCGCCCAGCATCTGCAGTTTTTCTTCGATGCACTCGTAACCACGGTCTATGTGGTAGATGCGGTCGATCAAGGTGTCGCCTTCAGCAACCAGAGCCGAGATCACCAGGCTGGCCGAAGCACGCAGGTCGGTGGCCATGACTGGCGCGCCCTTGAGGACTTCAGTACCGGTAACGATGGCAGTGTTGCCCTCGACCTGGATCTTGGCGCCCATGCGGTGCAGTTCGTATACGTGCATGAAACGGTTTTCGAAGATCGTCTCGATCACCGCACCGGTGCCTTCGGCAATGGCGTTGAGCGAGATGAACTGTGCCTGCATGTCAGTCGGGAAAGCCGGGTACGGCGCGGTGCGCACGTTCACGGCTTTCGGACGTTTGCCGTGCATGTTCAGCTCGATCCAGTCTTCACCGCAGGTGATTTCTGCGCCGGCTTCACGGAGTTTATCCAGAACGGCTTCGAGGATGGTCGGATCGGTGTCCTTGACCTTGACGCGGCCACCGGTCACGGCAGCAGCGACCAGGTAGGTGCCGGTTTCGATACGGTCAGGCATGACCTTGTAGAAGCACGAACCCAGACGCTCGACGCCATCAATGGTGATGGTGTCGGTGCCGGCGCCGGAAACCTTGGCGCCCATGGCGTTGAGGAAGTTCGCCAGGTCAACCACTTCAGGTTCGCGAGCGGCGTTCTGCAACACGCTGCGGCCCTTGGCCAGAGCAGCGGCCATCATGATGTTCTCGGTACCGGTCACACTGACGGTATCGAAGAAGAAGCTTGCACCGCGCAGGCCACCTTCAGGCGCCTTGGCCTTGATGTAGCCGCCTTCAACGTCGATGACCGCGCCCATGGCTTCAAGACCACGGATGTGCAGGTCGACCGGACGCGAACCGATGGCGCAACCGCCAGGCAGTGCGACTTCGGCTTCACCGAAACGGGCAACCATCGGGCCCAGTACCAGGATCGACGCACGCATGGTTTTCACGAGTTCGTACGGGGCGATCAGGGTCTTGATGGTGCGCGGGTCGATTTCGACGCTGAGTTTCTCGTCGATCACCGGCTCAATGCCCATGCGACCGAACAGCTCGATCATGGTGGTGATGTCGTGCAGATGCGGCAGGTTGCCAACGGTCACCGGGCCATCGCACAGCAGCGTGGCAGCCAGGATCGGCAGGGCAGAGTTCTTTGCCCCGGAAATGCGGATCTCGCCATCAAGACGAGCGCCACCGGTAATAATCAATTTATCCATAAGAATCTCGACGCCCTTAGGCTCAGGTGCGCTCGGCCCAGGCCGCGCTGCTGAAAAATTTCATAGTGACCGCATGGATGCTGCCATCGGTGATCCATGGGTTCAAATGGGCATAGATCTGCTGCTGACGCTTCACCGGGCTCAACGCCGCCAGTTCATCGCTAATCACGTTCAGCTGGAAATTGCAGCCTTCGCCCTCAACTTCTACCAACGTTCCGGGCAGCTTTCCTTCAAGGAAGCTCTTCACTTCTACGGCCTGCATGCTCAACCTCAATCGGCGCCCTGTGCGCACGGGTCGGACATCATACAAAAAAGCCCCGCGCCTGCGAACCCCGCATGGCAGGACTCTGACGGGGGGCTTCTTTATAGATGCGGGTTCAGGGATGCGCCAACAGCTCGGTCAGTTCGCTGACCTGAGCGATTTCGCGCATGTCTTCGGGCATTGCGCGGATGCTCACAGCCTTGCCGGCCGCTTGCGCATCGCGCATGAAGCACAGCAGCAACGACAGGCCGACGCTGCTGGACTTCTTCACTGCCGAACAATCGATGACCAGCGATGACGCCTTGCTGGACTTGATCAACGCCTGCCCTTCCTTTCGCAAGTCAGGGCCGGTGCGGTAATCCAGCACTCCGCTGAGCAATAGCTCGTCGACATCACTCATACGAACTGCTGCCTCATTCATTGCGCTGGGTTCTTTTCGGTGGATTCCTTGGCCTTGGCCACTTCACCCGCCCAACCGTTGATGGTCTTGTCGAGGTCGTTGCCATTGCGCTGCATCGCGTCAGCGAACTGGTCACGGAACAGTTTGCCAATGTTGATGCCGTTGATGATCACGTTGCGCAGTTTCCACTCGCCGTTGATCTTCTCCAGCGTGTATTGCACTGGATAGATCGCGCCGCTGCTGCCTTTTACAACCATGCCAACACTGGTGCGATCGCCCGACTCATCCTTGGCAGGATCGACGGTAATGCCCTGGTTGTTGTATTCAAGCAAGGCGTTGCCGTAGAACTGGAACAGACCTTTCTTGAAGTTTTCTTCGAAGGTCTTCATCTGCGCAGGGGTGGCTTTGCGCGAATACTTGACCGTCATGATGCTTTTGGAGATGCCCTCGGCGTCCACTACCGGCCCGACGATGGTGTTGAGCGCGGTGTAGAAATCGCTCGGATCCTGCTTGTACTTTTCTTTGTTGGCAGCCAGGTCGGCCAGCAACCGGGTGGTTGTGTCCTGAACCAGATCATGTGCCGAAGTCGCAGCAGCAACGGCATTACCCATCAACGGCAGGGCCGCGAGTAATACCAACAGACTGCGTCGCAAGATAGAGATCATTCAAAGCTCCTCATTTGGCATCTTTGCTAACGGTATTGAGCAGGAATTTACCGATCAGGTCTTCCAGTACCAGAGACGACTGCGTGTCGTGGATGGTTCCACCATCCGTCAGCGGCTTGTCTTCGCCACCGACGCTGATACCGATGTACTTCTCGCCCAGCAGACCCGCGGTCAGGATAGACGCTGTGGAGTCAGTCGGCAGGTTGTCGACCTTTTTATCCACTTGCAGGGTCACCCGACCGGTGAAGCTGTCGCGATCCAGATCGATCGCCGTGACCTTGCCGATGGTTACACCGGCCATGGTCACTTTGGCTCTGACCGTCAAACCGGCGATATTGTCAAAGTAGGCATAAAGTTTATACGTGTCGGTGGTCGATGTCGGAGACAGACCACTGACGCGCAGTGCAAGCAGCAGCAAAGCCAGGATCCCTGCCAGCAGGAACAGGCCGACACCGATTTCCAGGGTGCGGTTTTGCATCAGAAATCTCCAAACATCAAAGCGGTCAGAATAAAGTCCAGGCCGAGCACTGCCAGCGAGGCAAATACCACGGTCTTGGTGGTGGCACGACTGATCCCCTCGGAAGTGGGCTCGCAGTCATAGCCTTGGAATACGGCGATCCAGGTGACGACAAAGGCAAAAACTACACTCTTGATGACGCCATTGAGCACATCGCTGGTGAAGTTGACGCTGTTTTGCATGTTCGCCCAGTAGGAACCTTCATACACGCCCAACCAGTCGACAGCCACCCACGAACCACCCCAGATACCCACCACGCTGAAAATCATCGCCAGCACCGGCAGGGAAATGAAGCCGGCCCACAGGCGCGGGGCAATGATGTACTTGAGCGGGTCGACGCCGATCATTTCCAGGCTGGACAGCTGTTCGGTGGACTTCATGTTGCCGATTTCTGCAGTCAGCGCAGAACCGGCACGCCCGGCGAACAGTAGAGCAGTGACGACCGGGCCGAGTTCACGCAGCAACGTCAGCGCAACCATCTGCCCGACCGCCTGCTCCGAACCGTAGCTCGACAGAATGCTGAAGCCCTGCAGCGCCAGCACCATGCCGATGAAAATCCCGGAAACAACAATGATCACCAGCGACATCACGCCGACTGAATGCAGCTGCTTGACCAGCAGGCCGAAGCCGCCGCTGATACCGCCACGCCCCAGTAAGGCATGAAACAGGAACAACGTTGCCCGACCGAACACCGCAATGGCGTCGATCGCGGCTGCGCCGAAACGGCGTACGCGTTCTATTAATGAAAGTCTGCGCATCAACGCTTCCCCAGAAGATCTGCGCGGTAATCCGTCGCTGGAAAGTGGTACGCCACCGGGCCATCCGGGTTGCCGGTCATGAATTGACGGATACGCGGCTCGTCCGAGTTCATCAACTCGTCCGGCGTGCCCTGCCCCAACACCTGACCATCACCGACGACATAAATGTAGTCGGCGATGCTCGCGGTCTCGGCCAGATCGTGGGAAACCACGATACTGGTGATCCCCAGCGCATCGTTGAGCAGACGGATCAGGCGCACCAACACGCCCATGGCGATCGGATCCTGACCGACGAACGGTTCGTCATACATGAGAATCTGTGGGTCGAGAGCAATGGCGCGGGCCAATGCAACACGACGCTTCATGCCACCGGACAGCTCATCGGGCATCAACTCGATGGCGCCGCGCAAACCCACCGCCTGCAATTTGAGCAGGACGATGTCGCGGATCATTTCTTCCGGCAATTCGGTATGAACGCGCAGGGGGAAAGCGACGTTCTCGAAAACATCGAGATCGGTGAACAGCGCGCCGCTCTGAAACAGCACACCCATGTGCTTGCGCGCGTCGAACAGATCGCTGCGCGAAAGCTTCGGCAGGTTCTGACCGTTGACCCAGACCTCACCGCTGGTTGGACGCAATTGTGCGCCCATCAACCGCAGCAGCGTGGTCTTGCCACACCCGGAAGGCCCCATGATGCCGGTGACCTTGCCGCGCGGGATACGGATATCGACGTTATTGAAAATGCTGCGCGCACCGCGCTTGAAGGAGACTCCCTTCAGCTCGACCGCGTAGGCGTTATCGGCACTCATCTAAACTCCTTGCGATGCAGCCTCTCACTCGGACGCCAGGCTTTCCTGGAAAAGCACATACATCCCGGGCAGGCCGAACTGGCGGCGAACTATATCACTGCAAAGGGCGCGCGCCCAAGGCTTGTGCCGGGCCGTGTTCAACGATATGACAGGGTTACAGACGCTTTTTCGGGCTTTTAGTTACGGCGAATGACAAAGCACGACGAACTTGCGTGAGGCTTTGCCACATAACCGCTATAATCGCCGCCTTTTCATCGGGCTATACGATTTCTGACATGAGCCAAACCAGCGACCTGATTCAATCGGCACAACGCACCATCCGCCTCGAAGTGGAAGCCGTTCAAGGCTTGCTGCCCCATATCGACGCCGATTTCGTACGCGCTTGCGAGATGATTCTGGCCAGTAAGGGCCGTGTAGTCGTGGTCGGCATGGGCAAATCCGGGCACATCGGCAACAAGATTGCCGCGACCCTGGCCAGCACCGGCACCCCTGCATTCTTCGTACATCCGGCCGAAGCCAGCCATGGCGACATGGGCATGATCACTCGTGATGACGTGATTCTGGCCCTGTCGAACTCCGGCTCGACCAACGAAATCGTCACCCTGCTGCCGCTGATCAAACGTCTGGGCATCCAGTTGATCAGCGTCACCGGCAATCCACAATCGCCGCTGGCCAAGGCTGCCGAGGTCAATCTCAACGTCCACGTCGAGCACGAAGCCTGCCCGTTGAACCTGGCACCGACGTCGTCGACCACCGCCGCATTGGTTATGGGCGATGCCCTGGCCGTGGCGCTGCTCGAAGCACGCGGTTTTACCGCTGAAGATTTCGCGTTTTCCCATCCCGGTGGTGCATTGGGCCGTCGTCTGTTGCTGAAAGTCGAAAACGTCATGCACGCCGGCCAGGAGTTGCCGCAAGTACAACGCGGCACCCTGCTCAAAGATGCCTTGATGGAAATGACCCGCAAGGGTCTGGGCATGACCGCCATTGTTGAAGCCGACGGTAAACTCGCAGGGATCTTCACCGACGGTGATTTGCGCCGCACGCTGGATCGCAGCATCGATATCCGCAGCGCGACCATCGATCAGGTGATGACCGCTCACGGCAAAACCGCCCGGCCCGACATGCTCGCCGCCGAAGCGCTGAAAATCATGGAAGACCACCGAATCAACGCATTGGTAGTCGTCGATGAGGATGATCGCCCGATTGGCGCCTTCAACCTCTCCGATCTGCTGCGCGCAGGAGTCATGTAATGAGCAACGATCTGCTGCAACGCGGCAAAGCGATCAAACTGGCGGTGTTCGACGTCGATGGCGTCCTCACCGATGGCCGCCTGTACTTCCTTGAAGACGGCAGCGAATTCAAGACTTTCAATACACTCGACGGCCAAGGCATCAAAATGTTGATGAACGCTGGCGTGCAAACCGCCATCATCAGCGGTCGAAAGACACCAGTGGTTGAACGTCGGGCGAAAAATCTGGGCATCCCGCACCTTTTTCAGGGGCGTGAAGACAAATTGGTGGTTCTCGACGGTTTACTTGAACAACTGGGCCTAAGCTATGAACAGGTCGCCTACCTCGGTGACGACCTTCCTGACCTGCCGGTGATCCGCCGCGTAGGCCTGGGCATGGCGGTTGCCAACGCTGCTGATTTCGTCCGCGAACACGCCCATGGCGTGACCCGGGCCCGAGGCGGCGAAGGTGCTGCCCGCGAATTCTGCGAATTGATCCTGCGCGCCCAGGGCCGCCTCGATGCGGCCAACGCCGCGTACCTGTGAGCCAAACCATGTTCAGCAAAAAATTTCGCACCTTCCTGCTGTTTGGCTGCATCGCTGCGCTGTTTGCTGCGGTCGGCTACTGGAACATCAGCCCGGAACGCTTTCTCGACAAGCCGCCAGTGACGACCGAGGAAAACCCGATCGACTGGTACGCGACCAACACGCACACTCTGCAATATCTGCCGGATGGCGGCGTGCAGTATGAAATGACGTCGGACAAAGCCGAGCACGTCAAGGCAACCGACATTGTTCTGGTCACCAAACCCGACCTGAACATGTACCGCGGTACTGACTTTCCGTGGCACGTGACCAGCGAGCGCGGCGAAGTGAATCCGGGCGGTACACAAGTAGAATTGATTGACTCGGTGCGTATCAAACGCACTGACGAACAAAACCGCGACCTGCTGGTCACTTCCACGCGCATGACCGTGTTCCCTCAGGAGCAATATGCGCAGACCGAGCAACCCGTTAGAATCGACGGCGCTGGCGGTGTATCAACCGGCGTTGGCATGAAAGCGTACCTGAAGGAAAGCAGGATACACCTGCTATCGAACGTAAGAGGACAGTATGAGGCTCGTTAAAACCCTCCCTATTTTGCTCAGTCTGGGCGCAGCACTGGGAAGCGTGAGCGCCTGGGCTCTGCCGAACGATCAGCAGCAACCTATCCGTATTCAGGCCGACGACGCCCAACTGGACGACAAGAACGGCATCGCCACCTATAAAGGTGATGTGATCATCACCCAGGGTTCGATGATCGTTAAAGGCAATACGGTGACTATCACCCGCACGCCAGCCGGCGATATCGACGTTGTAACGTCGGTGGGCAACCTTGCCTACTTCGAGCAACTGCAAACCCAGGGTGACGCCAAGCCTGTACAGGGCTGGGGCGTGACGATTCAGTACCACGCCGCGCAAAACCGCGTCGTGCTGATCGACAAGGCCAAGGTCGTCGACAAGGACAACAACACGACTCAGGGCGAGAAAATCGTCTATGACACCGTGAAGAAACTGGCCAGCGCCGGTCGCGCTACCGGCAGCAAAGTCACCGAATCGCGTCCGCGTATCGACATGGTGATCCAGCCGAAGAAGAAAACCGACGAGAAGACCCAGTAATGGCAACTCTGAAAGCTCAGCACCTGGCCAAGGCCTATAAAAGCCGCCAGGTCGTGCGTGACGTCAGCCTGTCGATCGACAGCGGCCAGATTGTTGGTTTGCTCGGCCCGAACGGTGCCGGTAAAACCACCTGCTTCTACATGATCGTAGGTTTGGTACAGGCCGATCAGGGCCGCGTGCTGATCGACGATCTGGACGTCAGCCACCAGCCAATGCACGGTCGTGCCAAGGCCGGTATCGGCTATCTGCCGCAAGAAGCGTCGATCTTCCGCAAACTGTCGGTGGCCGACAACATCATGGCCATCCTCGAGACCCGTCAGGAACTCGACAAGGCCGGTCGCCGCAAAGAGCTGGAAAGCCTGTTGCAGGAATTCCACATCACGCACATCCGCGACAACCTCGGCATGAGCCTGTCCGGTGGTGAACGCCGCCGGGTGGAAATCGCTCGCGCGCTGGCCACCGCACCAAAATTCATCCTGCTCGACGAACCGTTCGCCGGTGTCGACCCGATCTCGGTCGGCGACATCAAGCAGATCATCCACCACCTCAAGGCCAAGGGCATCGGTGTTCTGATCACCGACCACAACGTCCGCGAGACGCTGGATATCTGCGAAACCGCTTACATCGTCAACGACGGTCAACTGATCGCCGAAGGTGACGCCGAAACCATCCTGGCCAACGAACTGGTCAAGGAAGTGTATCTGGGTCACGAGTTCCGCCTGTAAGCGTCACAGTGCCCGGTGCGCAGCCGGAGTGCTGTATCGATTCAAGCAGGATTTAATACGCTTAATTGTTACAGCGCTCTAGGCAAACACTTCAGTTTCAGGCATATAATTTGCTTAAGTTTGGCGCTTCGGCGCCCTGTAGTGGATGGCGCATAGCGCCGGCGAATAAGGTGTTAAGCCCCTGCCATGAAACCATCGCTAGTCTTGAGAATGGGCCAGCAGCTGACGATGACACCGCAGCTGCAACAGGCCATCCGCCTGCTCCAATTGTCGACCCTGGATCTGCAACAAGAAATCCAGGAGGCTCTGGAATCCAATCCGATGCTCGAACGCCAGGAAGAAGGCGACGACTTCGACAACTCGGATCCCATGGCCGACAACGCCGAACAGAAGCCCACCGAGATCCAGGAACCTTCCTATCAGGAAGCCGCACCGACCGTCGATAACCTCGAAGACGGCGAATGGAACGAACGCATCCCCAACGAACTTCCGGTCGACACTGCCTGGGAAGACGTTTACCAGACCAGCGCCAGCAGCCTGCCCAGCAGCGATGATGACGAGTGGGATTTCACCACCCGCACCTCCGCCGGCGAAAGCCTGCAAAGCCACTTGCTGTGGCAACTCAACCTCGCACCGATGTCCGACACCGATCGCCTGATCGCCGTGACCCTGATCGATTGCATCAACAATCAGGGCTACCTGGACGAAACCCTCGAAGAAATTCTCGAGGCGTTCGATCCGGAACTGGACATCGAACTGGACGAGATCGAAGCCGTCCTGCACCGCATTCAACAATTTGAACCGGCCGGTATCGGCGCGCGCAACCTCAGCGAATGCCTGCTGCTGCAATTGCGTCAGCTGTCGGCCAAGACGCCTTGGCTGGCGGAAGCCAAACGTCTGGTCAGCGATTACATCGATCTGCTCGGCAGCCGTGATTACAGCCAGTTGATGCGCCGTATGAAGCTCAAGGAAGACGAGCTGCGCCAGGTCATCGAACTGGTACAAAGCCTCAACCCGCGTCCGGGCTCGCAGATCGAATCGACCGAAGCCGAATACGTCGTCCCTGATGTCATCGTGCGCAAGGACAACGAACGCTGGCTGGTCGAGCTGAATCAGGAATCAATGCCACGCCTGCGCGTCAACGCGCAGTACGCCGGTTTCGTCCGTCGCGCCGACACCAGCGCCGACAACACTTTCATGCGCAATCAGTTGCAGGAAGCCCGCTGGTTCATCAAGAGCCTGCAGAGCCGCAACGAAACCCTGATGAAAGTTGCCACCCAGATCGTCGAGCATCAGCGCGGTTTTCTGGAGTACGGCGACGAAGCAATGAAGCCGTTGGTGCTGCACGACATCGCCGAAGCGGTGGGCATGCACGAATCAACGATTTCCCGAGTGACCACGCAGAAATTCATGCATACCCCGCGCGGTATTTATGAACTGAAATACTTTTTCTCCAGCCACGTCAGCACCTCCGAAGGCGGTGAATGCTCGTCCACGGCGATCCGCGCGATCATCAAAAAACTGGTTGCCGCGGAAAATCAGAAAAAGCCGTTGAGTGACAGCAAGATCGCTGGTTTACTGGAGGCACAAGGCATTCAGGTGGCTCGCCGCACCGTCGCCAAGTACCGCGAATCCCTCGGGATCGCGCCTTCGAGCGAACGCAAGCGGTTGATGTAAGCCACGTTACAGCGTTCCAGTGGCAGGCTATCCGGCCTGCCGCTTTATGCACTGGCAACGAAGGAGAAGCTGTATGCAAGTCAACATCAGTGGACACCAACTGGAAGTGACCCAACCTCTGCGTTCCTACATCGAGGAAAAACTCCAACGACTGGAGCGACATTTCGACAAGATCACCAACGTGCAAGTCACGATGTGTGTCGAAAAGCTGAAGCAGAAAATCGAAGCCACCTTGCATATTCCCGGCAGCGAAGTGGTCGCCAACGCAGAAGATACTGATATGTATGCTGCGATCGACTCACTCACCGACAAGCTGGATCGCCAACTCAAAAAGCATAAGGAAAAGACCCAGAGCCTCCTCCAGGGCGCGACCGGTCGATAACCCCCCATTCCATGATCCGACTTGAAAGTATCCTGACCCCCGGCCGTTCCCTCGTGAACGTGCCGGGCGGCAGTAAAAAGAAAGCCCTCGAACAAATTGCCAACCTGATCGCCCGCGAAGTGCCGGATCTGGAGATGCAAGATGTCTTCGAGGCTCTGATTGCCCGTGAAAAACTCGGTTCGACCGGTTTTGGCAACGGCATCGCCATTCCCCATTGCCGCCTGAAAGGTTGTGTAACGCCAATCAGCGCGTTGATGCACCTTCAAGCCCCTATCGATTTCGACGCTATCGACGGCGCGCCGGTTGACCTGCTGTTTGTACTGCTGGTGCCGGAAGCCGCCACCGATGCGCACTTGGAATTGCTGCGCCAGATCGCCAGCATGCTGGATCGCAAGGATGTGCGCGATAAGTTGCGCAGCGCTCCGAGCAACGAAGCCTTGTACCAGGTCGTACTGGACGAGCAAAACGGGCAGTAATCATGCGTTTGATCATCGTCAGCGGCCGTTCCGGCTCGGGTAAAAGCACCGCACTGGATGTCCTTGAGGACAACGGTTATTACTGCATCGACAACCTGCCGGCGGGTTTACTGCCGGAACTGGCCGAACGCGCGCTGATTCACACCGAACTGGCGCAACCGCTGGTCGCCGTATCGATTGACGCGCGCAACCTGCCAAGCCATTTGTCACGCTTTCCCGAATTGCTCGAAGTCGTCCGTAGCCGGCACATTCAATGCGATGTGTTGTACCTGGATGCCGACGAGGAAACCCTGCTCAAGCGTTTCTCGGAAACCCGCCGCCGCCACCCGCTGAGCAATGCCAATCGCTCGCTGGCCGAGGCGATTCAGGATGAAACCGCCCTGCTCGGCCCGATCGCCGACCTGGCTGATCTGAAGATCAACACCACCAGTCTGAACCTGTACCAGTTGCGCGACACCATCAAGCTGCGCCTGCTGAATCAGCCGGAGCCGGGTACGGCGTATCTGGTTGAGTCATTCGGCTTCAAGCGCGGCATGCCGGTGGATGCCGATCTGGTGTTTGATGTGCGCTGCTTGCCCAATCCTTACTGGAAGCCGGAACTGCGTGCGCAATCAGGGCTCGATGCGCCGGTGGCCGAATATCTGGCGGCACAACCTGACGTCGAAGAAATGTTTCAGGACATCTTCACCTACCTGCACAAATGGCTGCCGCGTTTCGCAGCGAGCAACCGCGCCTACGTCACGATTGCCATTGGCTGCACCGGCGGGCATCACCGCTCCGTCTACCTGACCGAACGTCTGGGTCAGGCCCTGCAGAAAACCCTGAAGAACGTCCAGGTTCGCCACCGCGACCTCACTTAAAGGATTCACACCGCGATGCCTGCTCTGGAAATCGAAATCATCAACAAACTGGGCCTGCATGCCCGCGCATCGGCCAAGTTCGTTGGCGTGGCCGGGCAGTATCCGGATTGCACGATCAGAGTGGGTCGCACGCCGGAGACCACGGTTGATGGCAAAAGCATCATGGCAATGATGATGTTGGCGGCTGGCAAGGGCACCAAGATCTATTTGAGTACTGAAGGGCATCAGGAACAGGAAGCGCTGGATGCGCTGGTGGCGTTGATCAACAACTACTTCGATGAAGGTGGCTGACCGCCAAAGTCAAAAGATCGCAGCCTTCGGCAGCTCCTACATTGGAAGGGGGCAATTACGGTTACCTGCGGCGCACATAATCCCTGTAGGAGCTGCCGCAGGCTGCGATCTTTTGATCTGCTTCAACCTAATGCGGTATCCATCACCATCATCAAACAAAACCCGCTCAACAAGCCAAGACTGGCCAGTTTGTCATGACCATTGCGTCGCGACTCGGGGATCACTTCGTGGGTCACCACCAGCAGCATCGCCCCCGCAGCCAGCGCCAAGCCTAATGGCAACAACACCTGCGCGAGACTGACCAGCCACGCGCACAACAGCGCAAACACCGGTTCAACCAGTCCAGACGCCGCGCCGATCAAAAACGCTTTGACCCGCGACATCCCCGCCCCGGCCAATACCAACGCAATCACCAGACCTTCCGGCACGTCCTGCAAAGCGATGCCCATGGCCAGGCTGTCCGCGTCCAGCATGCCGCCACCGGCAGACACACCGACGGCCATGCCTTCAGGGATGTTATGGGCAATGATGGCGAACACGAACAACCAGATCCGTGGCGGAATCACTGGGCGATCGACAGTGCCGACGAGCATTTCCGGGGACGCGCCCGAGACTTTGAGATCAACCAGATACAACCCGAACGCACCGAGCATGATGCCAAAGCAGATCAGGCCACTGGCGCCCCACGGCGTCAGGCCAAGACTCTCAGCAGCGGCGATGCCCGGCACGATCAGCGAAAACGCCGTCGCCGCCAGCATCACCCCGGCACCAAACCCCAGCAACGTATCGCTGAGTGCCTGCGGCATGCGCCGAATCACCAGCACCGGAACAGCGCCAAGCGCGGTGCCGAGCGCGCAGATCGCACCGCCCTGCAACGCCCGTAACAGTCGCGGTTCGAGATTCAGCCATGCCAGCCCGTGAGCAACCAGCAAGGTCATGCCCGCCAACAGCAATAGCGATCCCACTGCGTAACGAAACATACGCCCACTTCCGATCGCCAGTGTTTCAGTGCCCATAGTCAGCCTTGGATTGTTTTTATAGATGACTTAAACCAGTGCGGCCTGATAGCGCGCAGCAACTTCCGGCCAATTGATCACGTTGTAGAACGCGTTGATGTATTCCGGGCGACGGTTCTGATAGCGCAGGTAGTAGGCGTGCTCCCAGACGTCGAGACCGAGAATCGGCGTGTTGCCGTTCATCAACGGGCTGTCCTGGTTGCCGCTGCTTTCCACGATCAGTTTTTTCTCCGGGGTCACGCTGAGCCAGGCCCAGCCGCTGCCGAAACGGGTCAGTGCGGCTTTAGTGAAGGCTTCCTTGAAACTGTCGAGGCCTCCCAGTTGCTCATCAATCGCCTTGGCCAGCGCGCCATCCGGTTTACCGCCACCGCTTGGCACCATCACTTCCCAGAACAGTGAGTGGTTGGCGTGACCGCCGCCCTGATTGATCACCGCCGCACGGAGTTTTTCCGGCAGATCCTTAACACTGGCGACCAGTTTTTCCACCGGCCACTCGGCGTATTCAGTGCCTTCCACCGCCGCGTTGAGGTTGTTGATATAGGTCTGGTGATGCTTGGTGTAGTGAATCTCCATGGTCTGCGCATCGATGTGCGGTTCGAGGGCGTCGTAGGCGTAAGGCAAGGCAGGCAAGGTAAAAGCCATTTCAATGGACTCCATGGTGATGAGGGGCAGGCGCGCGGCGCGCATTGCCGGTATCCGGGTGCAGCAGGCGTTGGGTGCGCGGGTATTCGCCGTGTTCGCTGATGAAATTCAGCAGCTCGACGTAGGTCTTGCTGCTCTGGCGCAGCGCCGCTTCACGCAATGCCAGGCGCTGGCGTTCGTCCTGCATGGTTTGCAACAGCCGTTGATGGATGGCGCAGAGGTATTCGGCGCTCTCCTCCGGCTGATTCAGGCGCAGGTGTAAATCCGCGAGGTTGTGGTGCGAGATGACGCAAGCCGCCACCGCTTCGTCGGCGTCCGCCCAGCGTTCGAACAACACTTGCGCCAAGGCCAGGGCTTGCAGGTAAGCCTCACGGGCGTCGATCAGTTCGCCCAGCATGAAGCAGCGATTGGCCCGTTCGATCGTGCGTTTCCAGTGCTCCATGGTGAGCCTCCAAAGCGGTTGCGGGGTTTACACGCCGCCGGCGGTGAGTTTCTCGGGATTGAGTAACTCTTCCAGTTGGCTGCGTGACAGATCGGTATGTTCCAGGGCGACGTCGATCACCGGGCGGCCTTCTTTGTAGGCCTGCTTGGCGATTTCGGCGGCTTTCTGGTAACCGATGATCGGGTTGAGTGCAGTGACCAGAATCGGGTTGCGCGACAACGCTTCTTTCAAGCGCGATTCGTTGACCTTGAAGCTGGCGATGGCTTTGTCGCCGAGCAGGCGGCTGGAATTGGCCAGCAATTCGATACTGCTCAACAGGTTCTGCGCGATGATCGGCAGCATCACGTTCAGCTCGAAATTGCCCGACTGGCCGGCGATGGTGATCACCGAATCGTTGCCGATCACTTGTGCGGCGACCATGGCGGTGGCTTCCGGAATCACTGGATTGACCTTGCCCGGCATGATCGACGAGCCCGGTTGCAGGGCTTCCAGCTCGATTTCACCAAGGCCGGCGAGCGGGCCGGAGTTCATCCAGCGCAGGTCGTTGGCGACTTTCATCAAAGTGACGGCGATGGCTTTGAGTTGGCCGGAGACGGCGACAGCGGTGTCTTGCGAGCCGATCAGCGCGAACAAGTCTTTGCCCGGGGTGAATTGCACGTCGGTCAATTGGCTCAACTGACGGCTGAAACGCGCGGCGAACTCAGGATGTGCGTTGATCCCGGTGCCGACCGCTGTGCCGCCCTGCGCGAGGGATTGCAGGCTCGGCAACAGATCCTGCAGATGAGCGATGTTGGCCTTGAGCTGCTGCGCCCAGCCGTTGAGCACCTGGCTCATGCGTACCGGCATCGCGTCCATCAAATGCGTGCGACCGGTTTTAACGTGGTGATGCACTTGCCCGGCCTTGTGCTCGATCACTTGCACCAGGTGCAGCAGCGCCGGCAGCAATTGCTCGTGCAGGGCCAGGGCGGCACTGACGTGGATGGTGGTCGGAATGATGTCGTTGCTGCTCTGGCCGCAGTTGACGTGATCGTTGGCGTTGACCGGCTCGCCGAGCAGGCGACTGGCGAGGGTGGCAATCACTTCATTGGCGTTCATGTTGGAGCTGGTGCCGGAACCGGTCTGGAAAATATCCACCGGAAAATGCTGCATGAAATCGCCTTCAAGCAAACCTTGGGCGGCGTCGCTGATGGCTTTGCCTTGAGCGGCGCTGATCTGGTTCAATTCAACGTTGGCGCGGGCGGCGGCGGCTTTGGCGAGGATCAGCGCGCGGATGAATTGCGTCGGCATCGGTTTGCCGCTGATCGGGAAGTTATCCACTGCGCGCTGGGTTTGCGCGCCGTAGAGAGCGTCCACCGGCACCTGCAGTTCGCCCATGCTGTCGCGCTCAATACGTGTCTTGGTCATCTGAAAATCCTTGCACCAGTTCAATAAGAGGAATCGAGGGAAGCAACTCGCAAGTGGCGAGCTGCCAGGTGTAGCGCTGCCAGCGTTTGAGCCGGCATTTGCACAGGGACAGGCGCTCCATTTCACGCAGCGGGCGCCAGGCTTGGTCGAGACAGAGGCTGCGCCAGTGCCACGGCAGCGCGATGTCGGTGGCCGTGTCGAGCAGCAAACGGAAGGAGGTTTCGGCGACCGTCCAGGGTGAGGTCGCGGTGCAACAAGACAGGTACCGGCCCTCGGCCAGGTAATGTTCGATCAGGCGCGGTTCGTCAGGATCCATCGCGCAACGGATCTGGCGACTCATCCAGCGCCAGCTTTCGAGGTACGGCTGCTCGTGCAAGGCAGAACTCATGATCCGGGGCTCATCCGATAATGAGATTTATTATTAGATGATAATGAGAACCAAAACAAGAGCGCACGCTTTTGTAGGAGCCGAGCTTGCTCGCGAAGGCGTCGTGTCAGCCAATATTGATGTCGACTGACATGCCGCCTTCGCGAGCAAGCCCGCTCCCACAGGGGATTTGTGTCAGGCATGAAAAAGGCGCGCCACCCGGGTGGATGGCGCGCCTTTTTTGTGACGGTTGCGGTTTAGCTGCCCGCGACGGTCATCCGTTCGATCAACACCGAACCCGTGCGAATGTTGCTACGCAGTTCCAGGTCATTACCGACCGCAACGATCTGTTTGAACATGTCGCGCATGTTGCCGGCGATGGTCACTTCCTGCACCGCGAACTGGATTTCGCCGTTCTCGACCCAGAAACCCGCCGCGCCGCGTGAATAGTCGCCGGTGACCATGTTCAAACCATGGCCCATCAATTCGGTGACCAACAGCCCACGGCCCATACGCTTCAACAGCGCCGCCTGATCTTCGTCGCCATGGGTGACGAACAGGTTGTGCACGCCGCCCGCGTTAGCGGTGCTCGGCATGCCGAGTTTACGCCCGGAATACGTGCCGAGGATGTACGAGACCAATTCGCCCTTTTCGACGAACGGTTTGGCGTACGTCGCCAGACCATCGCCGTCATAGGCCGAACTGCCCATGGCGCGCATCAGGTGTGGACGCTCATCGATGGTCAGCCATTCCGGGAACAGCTTCTGCCCCAGCGTGCCTTCGAGGAACGACGATTTGCGATACAGGCTGCCGCCGGAAATCGCCGAGAGGAAACTGCCGAACAAGCCACCAGCCAGTTCTGCGGAGAACAGCACCGGCACTTCACAGGTCGGCACCGGACGCGCGCCCAGACGGCTCGCCGCCCGTTGCGCCGCACGCTGACCAATGCTCACCGGATCCGCCAGCAGACTGCCCTGACGGCTGACGTCATACCAATAATCGCGCTGCATCTGGCCGTCGGCCTCAGCAATCATTACGCAGCTCAGGCTGTGTCGGGTCGACGCGTAACCACCAATAAAACCGTGGCTGTTGCCATAAACGCGGCAGCCTTGGTGAGTGCTGAGGGTGGTGCCATCGGCATTCTTGATCCGCGCATCGGCATCGAACGCCGCCGCTTCGCAGATCAGCGCCTTCTCGATCGCCTGCTCCGGGGTGATGTCCCATTCGTGGAACAGATCAAAATCCTTCAAATCCTTGGCCATCAGCGCGGCATCGGCCAGGCCAGAGGCTTCGTCTTCAGAGGTATGCTTGGCAATCGCCAACGCCGCCGCGACAGTTTCGCGAATCGCTTCTGGCCCGGTGGCTGACGTGCTGGCCGAGCCTTTGCGCTGACCGACGTACAGCGTGATGCCAAACCCCTGATCGCGGTTGAATTCGACTGTTTCGACTTCGCGCTGACGCACGGAAGTGGACAAGCCCTGCTCCAGCGATACCGCGACTTCACAGGCGCTGGCGCCCTGACGTTTGGCTTCGGCGATGATCTGCTCGACCTGTTCCTGCAGTGCCGGCAATGCCTGCGGGCCGACGCTTTCAACTGCACTCATGCTCATCTCCACTCAAATTCTGCTTTCGGCTGGGGCCATCGAGCGACCGGGCCGGACAAGCGGCCCCCGACTGGTTATCATGGCGGCGTTTCTTTGCGGACTGCCACCATGGTTGATTCTTACGACGACTCCCTCGATACGGGAGAAAAAAGCAAATCTCAGGTCAAACGCGAGCTGCATGCTCTGGTTGACCTTGGCGAGCGCCTTACAACACTCAAGCCTGACTTGATCGCAAAACTGCCACTGACCGACGCCATGCGCCGGGCCTTGGCCGATGCGCCCAAGCACACCGCGAATATCGCGCGGAAACGGCATTTGCAGTTCATCGGCAAACTGATGCGCGACCAGGACACTGACGCGATTCTGACCTTGCTCGATCAACTCGATGCCTCCACTCGCCAATACAACGAGCGTTTCCATAACCTGGAACGCTGGCGCGATCGCCTGATCGCGGGCGACGATGCCGTGCTGGAAAAATTCGTCGTCGAGTACCCGGACGCCGATCGCCAGCAATTGCGTTCCCTGATCCGTCAGGCTCAGCACGAGGTTGCGCAAAACAAACCTCCTGCTTCCAGCCGCAAGATCTTCAAGTACATCCGTGAGCTGGACGAGACTCAACGCGGCCTGCGTTGATCTCATCCTTGTAGGAGCTGCCGAAGGCTGCGATCTTTGTTTTTAAAATCAAAAGATCGCAGCCTGCGGCAGCTCCTGCACACGTTTCTTATGCGCCCGTACCACCCACGGTGATCGCATCGATTTTCAGCGTCGGCTGACCCACGCCCACCGGCACCGACTGCCCATCCTTGCCGCACGTCCCCACACCGCTGTCCAGCGCCAGATCGTTACCGACCATCGACACCCGGCTCATCGCCTCAGGGCCGTTGCCGATCAACGTCGCGCCTTTGACCGGCGCAGTGATCTTGCCGTCTTCGATCAGGTACGCCTCGCTGGTGGAGAACACAAACTTGCCGCTGGTGATGTCGACCTGACCGCCGCCGAGGTTGGCGCAGTAGATACCCTTCTTCACCGACGCGATGATTTCCGCCGGATCGCTTTCGCCACCGAGCATGTAGGTGTTGGTCATCCGCGGCATCGGCAGGTGTGCGTAGGATTCACGACGACCATTACCGGTACGGGCCACGCCCATCAGACGCGCGTTGAGCTTGTCCTGCATGTAACCCTTGAGCACGCCGTTTTCGATCAGCGTGGTGCACTCGGTCGGCGTACCTTCATCGTCGACACTCAGCGAACCGCGACGGCCGCTCAAGGTGCCGTCATCGACGATGGTGCAAAGCTTCGAGGCAACCATTTCGCCCATGCGCCCGCTGTAGGCCGAACTGCCCTTGCGGTTGAAATCGCCTTCCAGACCGTGGCCGACGGCTTCGTGCAACAGCACGCCAGACCAACCCGAACCCAACACCACCGGAAACGTACCGGCCGGGGCAGGGATCGCTTCCAGATTCACCAGCGCCTGACGCAACGCTTCACGGGCATAGCCCATGGCGCGGTCTTCGGCGAGGAAATAACGGTAGTCGGTACGCCCGCCCCCGCCATGCCCGCCGCGCTCGCGACGACCATTCTGCTCAACGATCACGCTGACGTTGAAACGCACCAGCGGGCGCACATCCGCCGCCAGACCGCCGTCGGTGGACGCGACCAGAATCCGTTCCCAGACACCGGCCATGCTCACGCTGACTTGCTGGATACGCGGATCTAGCGCGCGAGTCGCGACATCGATGCTCTTGAGCAACTCGACTTTCTCGGCGCGGCTCAGCACTTCCAGCGGGTTATCCGGCGCGTACAACTGAGCGACGTCTTGAGTGGTGAACGCCTGCACCGTGCCGTTCTGCCCGGCACGGGAGATCGAACGTGCCGCGCGAGCCGCCGCGCCGAGGGCTTCGAGGGTGATCGCGTTGCTGTAGGCGAAACCGGTTTTCTCACCGGATTGCGCGCGCACGCCAACGCCCTGATCGAGGTTGAAGCTGCCTTCCTTGACGATGCCATCTTCCAGCGCCCAGGATTCGGAGATCTGTCCCTGGAAATACAGGTCGGCGGCATCGATGCCCGGGCCGGCCAGATCGCCGAGTACGCCTTGCAGGCTCTCGATGGTCACGCCGCCCGGTGCCAACAGGTGATCACTGACTGAGGACAACAACTCGCTCATAGGTTTACGCCTTAAATTCATGTTCTGAAGCAGGTCGCTGTGCGCCCTGCGAGAAAAACCGCCGATGACGGGTCACCGGCATCCGCGCCCTGATGGACGCTTGTTCACTGCTATCGCGTTCGGCCAACAACACCGCTTCGCCTTGATCCTGTTGCGCCAGCACGCGGCCCCACGGGTCGACAATCGCCGCATGACCAAAAGTTTCGCGCGGCCCCGGATGGGTTCCACCCTGCGCTGCCGCCAACACATAACACTGGGTTTCGATGGCCCGCGCGCGAATCAGTACGTCCCAATGCGCTGCGCCGGTCACCGCGGTAAAAGCCGACGGTGCGGTAATCAATTCAGCACCGGCCGCACGCAATTCGCTGTACAACTCCGGGAAGCGCAGGTCGTAACACACGGTCAGGCCCAATTTGCCCACCGGCGTGTCCGCCACCACCACGCCACTGCCATAAGCATAGTCATCGGATTCGCGGTAACGGCCGCGATTGTCGGCGACATCGACATCGAACAGGTGCAGCTTGTCATAGCGTGCAACGATTTCGCCGTGTTCGTTGACCAGCAGCGAGCAGGCATTGGCCTTCGCCGTCGGTTGATCCACCGGCGGCAACGGCAATGTGCCGGCCACTATCCATAACTTGAGGTCGCGGGCGGTCTGTTTCAACCATGGCAGGATCGGGCCGTCGCCCAATGCCTCGGCGCGGCCGATATCAGCGACGTCGCGACGGCCCATGGCGGCGAAGTTTTCCGGCAGCACCGCAAGCTTCGCGCCCCCGGCGGCAGCCCGTTCGAGCAGGCGCCGGGCCTGAGCCAGATTGGCCAGCACGTCACTCTGGCTGACCATTTGAATCACCGCAAAAGACATGGCCGCTCCTCGAAATCTGCACATATCGGTATAGGCGCTGCCGCAGGCTGCGATCTTTTGATCTTAAAAGATCGCAGCCTTCGGCAGCTCCTGCAGGGGGTAGTTTCTGCTAGTTAAAAAGGCTTGTCGAAAGTGATTTTCGGCTCTTTCCACGGGCCTTTGACGGTGTATTTGACGCTGGCGAAACGCGCCACCTGGTCGCCGATCAGCTTGTCGATCAGGAACAAAGCGCCGCCAATCGCCGGGGCACCGACGATCAGCGCGGCAATCGGCAGGTTGTTGGTCACCGGCAAGGTCACCATCAACTTGGCGTCGACTTGCTCCGCAACCATGTCCAGTTTGCCGTTGAGTTCGATGTTGCTCGACGGCCCGGTCAGGCGAATCGGCTCTTTGGTGTCGTAAATACCGTTGGTCGCCACCAGCAGGCCTTTGACCCGGTCGTAGCTCAGGCCTTTGCCAAACAGGTCGGAGAAGTCCAGGCGCAAGCGACGACCAATCGAGTTGAAGTTGAGCAGACCGAACACGCGCAACGCCTGCGCGCCGCCCTCCACTTCAACGAACTGACCTTTGTTCAGCGAGGCATCGAGGGTGCCGGAGAAGCGCTTGGTCGCCAGCCATGCCGGCGAGCCCGGCCAGCGGCCATCGACGTCCATGTGGAAATCTTCGCTGGTCACGCTCGGCGCATAACCCCAGCCCTTGAGCACATCGGCGAGGTTCTTGCCGCTGATCCGCCCTTTGAACCAGCTGTTGCTCGAGCCCGCCGCGCCTTCCCAGCCGCCGCTGCCCTGCAAGAGGATGCCTTTGAGGCCCATGTCGAGGCTGTTCAGGGCGATGCCTTTGGCAGTCGGGCGAATTTTCAGCGACCAGCCACCGACCAGATCCTGGCCCTGGAACAATTGATTGATGGTGATATCCAGCGCGGGAATCTTCGTCGGATCGACCGAAGCCAAAGGATCAGGGGCGTTCTCGTCGGTCTGCACATTCGGATCCGCCGCCGGCAGCTTCACGTATTGCATGTTGACCGCAATCGGCACGCCCTTGGCGTCCGGCAGGCTGGCGGTGCCTTTAGCCTGCTGACTGTCGAGGGCCAACGCCCACGCGCCAGGTTTGCGATTGAGCTGCACCGACGCCTGATCCAGCGTGGTGCCGAACGCCGTCAGCTTGCCGACTTTGATATCCGCGCTGTTGAGCAATTTGTTGGCGCTGCCGCCCGGATCCTGCCCGGCGTACTTGTTGACCAGATCCTGCCACGGCGCGACGTCCAGCTCCGACAGCACACCGCGGATGCGCAAGCCCTTGGCACCCGGCAACACCGCCTCGCCCGCCCCGAGGAACAACTCACCGCGACCGTCAGCAAAACCGCTCGATGGCGCGGCATAGGTGAAGTTGGCCAGTTGATCGTAATTGACCCAATAACGCCGCTCCGGCCCTTGCAAGGTCATGCGGAACACCGTGTCGCGTCCGACATCCGCCGCCATGCCGAACGGTGCCGGCAGATCCACCGCCACGCCCTTGAGGTTGGAGCTGACCATTAATTGGCTGTCGGCGCCGTCCAGATTCAATTGCAGTTGATACGGAATCGTCCCGGACACCGGCAACGGTTGCGTCACCGCCAGCCAGTCGGTGAGCTTCTTGACTTCGACCTGCCCGGTCGCCGCAACACGCGTTTTCAGCTTGCCCGGACTGCCGTCGGCAAAAATCTGCGCGGTCACCGGTTTGTCGAAGGCCCGTGCGCTGATGTTCTGCCCGCTGAGCCCTTTGGCGCTGTCGAAGCGGAAATCACCCTTGAGTTGGCTCAGTTCCAACTTCGGCTCGGCCAGTTTCAACTTCGCATTGGCGGTTTTGAAATCAACGAGGACTTTCGGCTCCTCGCCTTTGCCCAGCGGCACGTCGAGTTTGAGCTTGCCACGAAGATCCCCTGAGCCTTCCCAACCGGCGAAGGTTTCGCCCGTGCCGATCGGCGCATCCTGCAGAATCTTCAAGCCATCGCCAAGACCACCGGCGAATGCACCATCCAGCAGCAAGTGCGAGTTCTGCCCGGACGGCACATGCGGAATATTGACCGAGACATCGCTGACCTGGGTGTCGAGCAACTGACCCTTTTTCGCCAGAATGCGTACGCCGCTGTCCTCGATAAACACATCACCGCTGACCTTGCTGACATGCGGCCAGCCCGGCTGGAATGCGAGTTCAGCGTCATGCACCTTGAAGAACAGACTGATGCTGCGATCGGCTTCTTTGGCGTCCTTGCTCAGCGAGCCCTGATACTGGAAGAAACCTTCATCCACCGCGCCTTTGAGGATCGCCGTGCGCAGCCATTCGTCGAGCGCCGGGCTCAAGACTTCTGGCAGGTATTTGGCGGTGTAACGACCGTCGCCGTCGACCAGACCGACACGCAAGTCCATGTAGTCTTCCTGGCTGTGATCGAAATGCAGACGAATCAGGAAGTCGCCGGCAATCTTGCCCTCTTCGCCGAGCACCTTGAGGTACGGCGCGATCAGGGTGAAACCGTCTTTATCGAGTTTCCAGGTCAGGCGCGCATTGGCCTGAATGTATTGCCACGGCTTGGCAAAAATCGGATCGAGGTGCAGGACAAAATCCTTGCTGTCCATGCGCAGTTCGCCGCCGTCGAGGTTGCCGCTGAGGCTGCCGCTGACATTTCGTGCAGCCGGGGCGCCGTGATAGGCATCGAAGCCGACCTTGTCGAGGTTGGCGGCGAAGCTGAATTTTGTGCCGTCAGTGGCCGCCGGACGGAAATCCAGCAGCACGTTGCGCAGGCCACCGGTCACTTTCAGGTGATCGACCACTTCGGCGAAACCTTTCGGTAACGGCCCGAGCGCGTTGAGCAGTGGCGTGATCGGCGTCAGATCCAGACGATCAGCCTGCAGATGCCAGAGCTCTTCCACTTTGTCGGTGGCGCGGGTCTGTTGCAGTTGAACGCGGGATTCCCAGCGGGTTTCGCCGAAATTCATCGCCAGCGAATCAAACGTCACCGCCGCGCCGTCGCCACCGTCGCGGTAGTACGCGTTGATGGCGAGGTTGTTGATCTGGATAGGCTTGCGCTCGCCATAGGCGCCGGTGACTTGCGGCGCGTTCAAGCGAACAGAGGCGCTTTGCAGCGTGCCCTTGGCCCAATCGATCCAGACCTCACCACCAGCCTTGATCTCGGAGAAATTCCACTGCTGGGTCAGGCGCTCGGGCAACCATTTCGCCCAATCGCTTTGCGGCAGACTGGCGTAGCCCTCGACCGTGCTGTCCTGCCATTGCTCCGGACGCAGGCGCGTGCGCAGGTTGATCGCCACGGGCTGGCCGTCCGGCAGAGTCAAACGGGCATCGAGACGTTGGCGACTGGCGCCGGTTTTCAGGTTGAGGCCGACATAGGTGAGGGTCATCGGCGCGTGATCCAGCGGCTGCAGGGTCACTTGGCTGTCGAGCACCGAGAGTTGCTGAATCATTTGCGAACGATTGAACAACTGCTGCGCATCCAACGGTTGATCGTTCTGCACAGGCAGACCTTCCAGCGCCCAACTGCCGTCCTCGGCTTCCTTGAGGCTGATCTTCAGGCCATTGAGTTCCAGATGGGCAATGCGCACTTCGCGGGCCAACAGGCTGGCCCAGAGATCAGGCACGGCGCGCACTTGATCCAGACGCAACGCATTGGCGCCGCTGCCGACCATCACATCGCGTGCCAGCAGGATCGGGGCGAAGCCGCTCCAGTTACCTTCCAGCTCGCCGATCTGCAACGGCATGCCAAGGGCGGCGCTGGCCTTGTCTTCGATGTCGGTGCGGTATTCGGCGACCAGCGGGGTCAGCTCGCGGCCGAGGCTGACGTACAACGCCATCAACACCAGAACCAACGCGCACAGGCCCAGCCCCCAACGGGTGAGTGCGGCCAGAATGCGTGTCAGACGCTCCATGTCAGATGGCTCCCATGGCAATAAAACTGCGAAAAGCTGAGGCCAGCCGCGGTAGAAAAAATGTGACGCAGGGGATCAGAGCAGCACCACGTCGTATTGTTCCTGGGAATACATGGTTTCCACCTGGAAGCGAATGGTGCGACCGATAAACCCTTCAAGTTCGGCGACGTTACCCGATTCTTCATCGAGCAGTCGATCAACCACTTTCTGGTTCGCCAGTACGCGATAACCCTCGGCCTGATAGGCACGGGCCTCACGCAGAATCTCGCGGAAAATCTCGTAACAGATGGTTTCCGGAGTCTTCAATTTGCCACGGCCCTGACAACTGCTGCACGGCTCGCACAGCACTTGCTCAAGACTTTCGCGGGTGCGCTTGCGGGTCATCTGCACCAGGCCCAACTCGGTGATGCCGATAATGTTGGTCTTGGCGTGATCGCGCTCCAGCTGTTTCTCCAGCGTGCGCAGCACCTGACGCTGATGCTCTTCATCTTCCATGTCGATGAAGTCGATGATGATGATCCCGCCCAGATTACGCAGGCGCATCTGCCGGGCAATCGCGGTGGCGGCTTCGAGGTTGGTCTTGAAAATGGTTTCTTCAAGGTTGCGATGACCGACGAACGCGCCAGTGTTGACGTCGATGGTGGTCATGGCTTCCGCCGGATCGATCACCAGATAGCCGCCGGATTTCAACGGGACTTTGCGCTCAAGGGCGCGCTGGATCTCATCTTCGACGCCATACAGATCGAAAATCGGCCGCTCGCCCGGGTAATGTTCCAGACGATCGGCGATCTCCGGCATCAGCTCGGCGACGAACTGCGTGGTTTTCTGGAAGGTTTCCCGTGAGTCGATGCGGATCTTCTCGATCTTCGGGCTGACCAGATCGCGCAGGGTGCGCAAGGCCAGACCGAGGTCTTCGTAAATCACGCTCGGCGCGCCGATGGTTTTGATTTGTTCGTTGATCTGATCCCACAAACGGCGCAGATAACGAATGTCCATGAGGATTTCTTCAGCGCCGGCACCTTCGGCCGCGGTGCGCAGAATGAAGCCGCCCGCTTCCTGAATGCCTTCTTTGGCCACGCAATCACTGACCACCTTTTTCAGGCGTTCGCGCTCGGCTTCGTCTTCGATTTTCAGGGAAATGCCGACGTGAGCGGTGCGCGGCATGTACACCAGATAGCGCGACGGGATCGACAGTTGTGTGGTCAGGCGGGCGCCTTTCGAGCCGATCGGGTCTTTGGTGACTTGCACCACCAGGCTCTGGCCTTCGTGCACCAGCGCGCTGATGCTTTCAACGGAGGAGCCTTCGCGCAGGGAGATTTCCGAGGCATGAATGAACGCGGCGCGATCCAGACCGATGTCGACGAATGCCGCCTGCATGCCCGGCAGTACCCGGACGATCTTGCCTTTATAGATGTTGCCGACGATCCCGCGTTTTTGCGTGCGCTCGACATGGACTTCTTGCAGCACACCGTTTTCGACCACCGCCACGCGCGATTCCATCGGCGTGATGTTGATCAGAATCTCTTCACTCATGGCAGGATCTCGTTCAGACATTTTCACGATAATGGCCGCATCTGGTTTCGTACGACGCTCATTGCGCGCTTAGGTTTTGCCAACAGGGTATGCCGAAATGGCCCAGCAGTTCTGCGGTTTCGCAAATGGGCAACCCGACCACCGCCGAGTAACTGCCATTGAGCCCGGCGACAAACACTGCGCCGAGGCCCTGAATGCCATAGCCACCGGCCTTGTCCCGGGGTTCACCGCTGGCCCAGTAGGCCGCGGCTTCTTCACGACTGATCGGGCGGAACCGCACCAGACTGCGCACCACGCGCGACTCGCAACGCTCGTCGTCGAGCACGGCGATTGCCGTCAGCACTTCATGCTCCTTGCCGGACAACATCATCAGCATGGCGCATGCGTCGGCTTCGTCCACCGGTTTGCCGAGAATTTTACCGTCGAGCACCACAGCGGTATCCGCGCCCAGCACACAATGCTGTTCGGCGGACACAAGCGTGCGTCGCCCGGCCTCGGCTTTGCCGCGCGCCAGACGCTCGACGTAGGCCGAAGGGGATTCGTTGGTTAAAGGGGTTTCATCGATGTCCGCGCTGATGGCGGTGAACGGCACGCCGATCTGCGTGAGCAATTCACGCCGACGCGGCGAACCTGAGGCAAGGTAAAGCGACTTCATCACGACATCTCCCTGTTTAGTGCCCTGCCTCACAAATACTCTTCCCTGTTGGCGGCGTCACCGGTGCGGGCACATGCCTGATCGACTCAATTGATCTTGTAGCGGCGGCGCAATCCACGCAGAGCGAAGCTGATCCACGGCCAGAGCAAGGCGCTGACCAGTGCCGGCAATACCAGCGCCAGCGTCGGTTGACGGTTGCCGGTCAACGCGCTGAGCCACAGCTGCACGAGCTGGGCGAGGCCGAAGATCACCAGAATCACCAGGCACTGCTGCCACATCGGGAACATGCGCAAGCGCTGCTGCAACGAGAGGACGAGGAAAGTAATCAGCGTCAGGATCAAAGCGTTCTGCCCCAGCAGCGTGCCGTAGAGCACGTCTTCAGCCAGACCCAGACAAAACGCGGTGACCATCCCGACCGTTTGCGGCATGTACAGCGCCCAGAATGTCAGGAGCAGCGCCAGCCACAGCGGGCGGAGGATTTCCATGAATTGCGGCAACGGCGAAACACTGAGCAGCAGGCCGATGGCAAAGGTCAGCCAGACGATCCAGCCGTTACGCGAGGCAGTCGCTCCGACCATTATTCTTGTCTCCCGGTGGTGGCGGGCGCAGTCACCGGCGGTTTCGCCGCTGGCCGTGCAGCCGGCTGAGCGGCCGGAGGTTTACTGGCGGCGGGCGGTTTTGACGCCGCTGGCGGTTTGCTCGCAGCCGGCTTGGCCGGGGTCGCAGCGGCAGCGGCCGGTGCGGCGGGCGTTGCTGCTGGAGTCGCCGCAGCGGCGGCAGGTGGCGTGACGGTTTTCGGCACAGTGGCCGGGATCACCGGGCCACCGCCCTGCGCGTCGAGATTTTCCTGGGCTTGCGCGGCGTCATTGGCGCGCTCTTCCGGCGTGCGGGTGTCGCTGAACACCAGCAGCATGTAGCGGCTGCGATTCAGGGCTGCCGTCGGCACAGCGCGGACGATGGCGAAGGGCTGACCGGAATCGTGGATCACTTCCTTGACCGTCGCCACCGGGTAACCGGCCGGGAAACGCTGGCCGAGACCGGAGCTGACCAGCAGATCGCCTTCTTTGATGTCGGCGGTGTCGGCAACGTGGCGCAATTCCAGACGTTCCGGGTTACCGGTGCCGCTGGCAATCGCACGCAGACCGTTACGGTTCACCTGCACAGGAATGCTGTGAGTGGTGTCGGTCAACAGCAATACACGTGAGGTGTAAGGCATCAACTCGACCACCTGGCCCATCAAGCCGCGCGCATCGAGCACCGGTTGACCGAGCACCACGCCGTCGCGCTCACCTTTATTGATGATGATGCGATGGGTGAAAGGATTGGGATCCATGCCGATCAACTCGGCCACTTCGACCTTTTCGTTGACCAGTGCGGAAGAATTCAGCAACTCGCGCAGCCGAACGTTCTGCTCGGTGAGGGCGGCAAGCTTTTGCATGCGACCCTGCAGCAGCAGGTTTTCGGTCTTGAGTTTTTCATTTTCGGCGACAAGCTCGGTACGGCTGCCGAATTGACTGGCCACGCCTTCCCATAAACGTCCGGGCAGGTCAGTGATCCAGTAGGCATCCATCAGCACCAGCGACATCTGGCTGCGTGCAGGCTTGAGCAGACTGAAGCGGGCATCGACGACCATCAGCGCGACCGACAGCACGGCCAGCACCAACAGGCGCACACCCAACGAAGGGCCTTTGGCGAAAAGCGGTTTAATAAGCCGCTCCTCCCAGGCAAATGTTCTGTTTATTCATACGGCATCAAACCGGCCTGGATGAAGACTGACAGAAGATAAACGCCAACAGGCAGCACTGCAAAGTGCTGCCTGCGCGCGCTCACCCACGTATTGCAACCCAGCACTTATTCGCTGGAGAGCAGATCCATGGTGTGCTTATCCATCATTTCCAATGCACGGCCACCGCCGCGAGCAACACAGGTCAGCGGATCTTCGGCAACGATCACCGGCAGACCGGTTTCCTGCGCCAGCAACTTGTCGAGGTCACGCAGCAACGCGCCACCACCGGTCAGCACCAGGCCACGCTCGGCGATGTCGGACGCCAGTTCCGGCGGCGATTGCTCCAGCGCGCTTTTCACGGCCTGAACGATGGTGGCCAGGGACTCTTGCAGAGCTTCCAGCACTTCGTTGGAGTTCAGGGTGAATGCGCGTGGAACGCCTTCGGCCAGGTTGCGACCGCGAACATCGACTTCGCGAACTTCGCCGCCCGGGTAGGCAGTACCGATTTCCTGTTTGATGCGCTCAGCGGTGGATTCACCGATCAGGCTGCCGTAGTTACGGCGCACGTAGGTGATGATCGCTTCGTCGAAGCGGTCGCCGCCAACGCGTACGGATTCGGCATAGACCACACCGTTCAGCGAGATCAGTGCGATTTCAGTGGTACCACCACCGATATCCACGACCATCGAACCGCGCGCTTCTTCGACCGGCAGGCCGGCACCGATCGCAGCGGCCATTGGCTCTTCGATCAGGAATACTTCACGGGCACCGGCACCAAGAGCCGATTCACGGATGGCGCGACGCTCAACCTGGGTGGATTTGCATGGAACGCAGATCAGCACACGAGGGCTAGGCTGCAGAAAGCTGTTTTCGTGAACTTTGTTAATAAAGTATTGCAGCATCTTTTCGCAGACGCTGAAGTCGGCGATCACGCCGTCTTTCATCGGACGAATGGCAGCAATGTTGCCCGGCGTACGACCGAGCATGCGCTTGGCTTCGGTGCCGACAGCGACGACACTTTTCTGATTACCGTGTGTCCGAATAGCCACAACCGATGGCTCATTCAGGACGATACCGCGCTCGCGCACGTAAATAAGGGTGTTGGCAGTGCCCAGGTCAATGGAAAGATCGCTGGAAAACATGCCACGCAGTTTCTTGAACATGGGAAAGGGACCCTAGGCAACGCGTGGGTAAAAAAGTGCGGCAAACTCTAACAACGACAGGGATTTTGGGCAAGGCGCCAATATGTTAAATTGGCCGCTTTTCTGTGCACCAAGCCCCACAATCGCGGCCTTATGACCGTAGAAGTGCGGTAGTGTTCCGAACAATCTAACACACGGACGCCGTGTGTTCTGTTTTCCACTGGAGAATCCCGATGGCGCTAGAACGCTCCGACGTGGAAAAGATTGCTCATCTGGCCTGCCTTGGCCTCAATGATGCTGATCTTCCACACATTACTTCCGCCCTCAACAGCATTCTCGGGCTGGTCGACGAAATGCAGGCTGTTAATACCGACGGTATCGAGCCTCTGGCCCACCCGCTGGAAGCCAGTCAGCGCCTGCGTGCCGACGTCGTGACCGAGACTAATCACCGCGAGGCCTACCAGTCCATCGCACCAGCGGTCGAAAACGGCCTGTATCTGGTTCCGAAAGTCATCGACTAAAGGGAATGAGCCTGCAATGCATCAAATGACTCTGGCCGAGATCGCCCGCGGTCTCGCCGATAAAAAGTTTTCCTCCGAAGAGCTGACCAAAGTCCTGCTGGCGCGTATCACCCAGCTCGATCCGCAGCTCAACAGTTTCATCAGCCTCACCGAAGAGCTGGCCCTCGAGCAGGCGAAAGCCGCCGATGGCCGCCGCGCCAACGGTGAGAGCGGCGCCCTGCTCGGCGCGCCGATCGCCCACAAAGACTTGTTCTGCACCCAAGGCATTCGCACCAGCTGCGGCTCGAAGATGCTCGACAACTTCAAGGCCCCGTACGACGCCACCGTGGTCGCGAAACTGGCCGCTGCCGGCGCCGTGACCCTGGGCAAGACCAACATGGACGAATTCGCCATGGGTTCGGCCAACGAGTCGAGCTGGTACGGCGCGGTGAAAAACCCGTGGAATCTGGAACACGTACCGGGCGGTTCGTCCGGCGGTTCGGCGGCCGCAGTTGCCGCTCGTCTGTTGCCTGCGGCGACGGCCACCGATACCGGCGGTTCGATTCGTCAGCCAGCAGCGTTCACCAACCTCACCGGCCTGAAACCGACGTACGGTCGTGTTTCGCGCTGGGGCATGATCGCTTACGCCTCCAGTCTCGATCAGGGCGGCCCGTTGGCGCGCACGGCCGAAGACTGCGCAATTTTGTTGCAAGGTATGGCTGGCTTCGATCAGAACGACTCCACCAGCATCGATGAGCCGGTTCCGGATTACTCCGCAAGCCTCGGCGATTCGCTGCAAGGCCTGCGCATCGGCGTGCCGAAGGAATACTTCAGCGCCGGTCTCGACCCACGCATCGCCGAGCTGATCCAGAACAGCATTAAAGAGCTGCAGAAGCTCGGTGCCGTGATCAAGGAAATCAGCCTGCCGAACATGCAGCACGCGATTCCTGCGTACTACGTGATCGCGCCAGCAGAGGCCTCCTCGAACCTGTCGCGTTTCGACGGCGTGCGTTTCGGCCATCGCTGCGAGCAACCGAAAGACCTGATCGACCTGTACAAGCGCTCGCGTGGCGAAGGTTTCGGCCCGGAAGTCCAGCGCCGGATCATGGTCGGTGCCTACGCGCTGTCCGCCGGTTACTACGACGCCTACTACCTGAAAGCGCAGAAGATCCGTCGTCTGGTGAAGAACGACTTCATGGCTGCGTTTAATGAAGTCGACATCATCCTCGGCCCAACCACGCCGAACCCGGCCTGGAAGCTCGGCGCGAAGAACAGCGACCCGGTCGCTGCCTATCTGGAAGACGTCTACACCATCACCGCCAACCTCGCGGGCCTGCCGGGCCTGTCGATGCCGGCCGGTTTTGTCGACGGTCTGCCGGTGGGCGTGCAGTTGCTTGCGCCGTATTTCCAGGAAGGTCGCCTGTTGAACGTTGCCCACCAGTATCAGCTCAACACTGACTGGCACACCCGCACCCCAACCGGCTTCTGAGGAGACACACATGCAATGGGAAGTCGTGATCGGGCTGGAGATTCACACTCAGCTCACTACCCGGTCGAAAATCTTTTCCGGTAGTTCCACCACATTCGGTTCCGAGCCGAACACCCAGGCCAGCCTGATCGATCTGGGCATGCCTGGCGTGTTGCCGGTGCTGAACCAGGAAGCGGTGCGCATGGCGGTGATGTTCGGTCTGGCGATTGACGCCGAGATCGGTCAGCACAACGTGTTCGCCCGTAAAAACTACTTCTATCCGGACTTGCCGAAGGGCTACCAGATCAGCCAGATGGAATTGCCGATCGTTGGCAAGGGCCACCTGGACATCGCGCTGGAAGACGGCACGGTCAAACGTGTCGGCATCACCCGCGCGCACCTGGAAGAAGACGCCGGCAAGAGCCTGCACGAAGAATTCAACGGTGCCACCGGCATCGACCTGAACCGTGCCGGCACGCCGCTGCTGGAAATCGTTTCCGAGCCGGACATGCGCAGCGCCAAGGAAGCCGTGGCTTACGTCAAGGCGATCCACGCGCTGGTGCGTTATCTGGGCATCTGCGACGGCAACATGGCCGAAGGCTCGCTGCGTTGCGACTGCAACGTGTCGATCCGTCCGAAAGGTCAGGTTGAGTTCGGCACGCGTTGCGAGATCAAAAACGTCAACTCGTTCCGCTTCATCGAGAAGGCGATCAACTCCGAGATCCAGCGTCAGATCGAGCTGATCGAAGACGGCGGCAAAGTGATCCAGCAGACCCGTCTGTACGATCCGAACAAGGACGAGACCCGTCCGATGCGTTCGAAAGAGGAAGCCAACGACTACCGTTACTTCCCCGATCCGGATCTGCTGCCGGTGGTCATCGAAGAGTCGTTCCTCGGCGAGGTGCGCGCCACCCTGCCGGAACTGCCACCGCAAAAACGCGAGCGTTTCCAGGAGCAATTCGGTCTGTCGGTCTACGACGCCAGCGTGCTGGCCACCAGCCGCGAGCAAGCCGATTACTTCGAGAAAGTCGCGAGCATCGGCGGCGACGCCAAACTGGCGGCGAACTGGGTGATGGTCGAGTTGGGCAGCCTGCTCAACAAGCAAGGCCTGGACATCGACGAGTCGCCGGTGTCGGCGGAACTGTTGGGCGGCATGCTGCTGCGCATCAAGGACAACACCATCTCCGGCAAGATCGCCAAGGTGGTGTTTGAAGCGATGGCCAACGGTGAAGGCAGCGCAGACGAGATCATCGAAAAACGCGGCCTGAAACAAGTGACCGACAGCGGCGCAATCTCGGCGGTGCTCGACGAAATGCTTGCGGCCAACGCCGAGCAAGTTGAACAGTATCGTGCGGCGGATGAAGCCAAACGCGGCAAGATGTTCGGCTTCTTTGTCGGTCAGGCGATGAAAGCGTCGAAAGGCAAAGCCAACCCGCAGCAAGTGAACGAACTGCTGAAAAGCAAGCTCGAAGGCTGATTCTGGCCCCGCGCTCGGGGATCGTTCCCACGCTCTGCGTGGGAATGCCGCCCCGGACGCTCCGCGTCCATTGCGGTGTGACGCAGAGCGTCACGGGATGCATTCCCACGCTGGAGCGTGGGAACGATCACTTTGGAGTATCTGAATGAAACGTCTGCTCGGCGCCTGCGCCCTGCTCTCTTTGCTGGCCGGCTGTGCCAGTACCGACACCATCGACCCGCACGGTTACGACCAGACCGGCGTCGCTTCTTATTACGGTGCCAAGCACCACGGTAAACGCACCGCCAGTGGCGAAGCGTTCAACCAGAATTCCCTGACCGCCGCCCACCGCCAGCTACCCTTTGGCACGCGGGTGAAGGTCACCAACCTGAAAAACGATGAGTCCGTTGTGGTGCGCATCAACGATCGTGGCCCGCATACGCGTGGACGCCTGATTGATGTTTCACGCGAAGCCGCCAAACAACTCGGTATGCTCAGCAGCGGTACCGCGCGGGTTCGCGTGCAGGCCCTCGACTGATGGAGCGCTGACCATTTTTGGACTGACCGATTTACCGCTGATCAGCGTGATCGAATTGCTCGCCGGCCTGTGCCTGCTGATCTTCGGCGCAGAACTGATGGTGCGCGCGGCGGTGCGGCTGGCCGAGCGTCTGCATGTGCGTCCATTAATCATCGGCCTGACCATTGTCGCCCTCGGCAGCAGTGCGCCGCAGATGGCCGTCAGCGTGCAAGCCGCGCTGGGGCACAACCCCGACATCGCCGTCAGCAGTGTGGTCGGCAGCAGCATCTTCAACATCCTTGTAACTCTCGGCCTGTCGGCGCTGATCATTCCGCTGCGCGTGTCACGGCAACTGGTGCGTCTCGACATTCCGCTGATGATCGGCGCCAGTCTGCTGGTATTCGTGTTGGCGTGGAATGAAGAGATCAGCCGCTTCGACGGCATTCTCTTGCTCGGCGCTTTGGCGTTGTATCTCGGCTTGCTGTTGCGTCAGTCACGGCACTCGGCGCGACCGCGTTCCGCGCAACCCGGCGCGGCAAAAACCTCATGGCTTGCCAGCGTTTTGATGATCATCTTCGGGCTGGCGATGTTGGTTTTTGCCGGTCATTTGCTGCTCGGCGCTGCCGTGGTGGTGGCGACGGATCTGGGCTTCTCGGAACGGGTGATCGGTCTGACCGTGGTCGCCGTCGGCACGTCGCTGCCGGAACTGGCGACCTCGCTGATCGCCGCCCTGCGCGGCCAACGCGACATCGCCGTGGGCAACGTGATCGGCGCCAATCTGTTCAACCTGCTCGGCGTGTTGGGCCTCACCGCTTTGATCGCGCCGACACCATTGTCGGTATCGCCGAACGCACTGGATTTCGATCTGCCGGTGATGCTCGGCGTCGCCGCGCTGTGCCTGCCGGTGTTCTATTCCGGCTACCGCGTGACCCGCGCCGAAGGTTTGTTGCTGCTCGGTTTGTATCTGGTCTACGGGCTGCACGTGGTGTCGTTCACCACCGGCATGCCGCTGGCCGGCAAGCTCGAGCGCTTGATGCTGTTTTACGTTCTGCCGCCGCTGCTGGGGTATTTGTTGTTTACGTCCATCCGCGCCTGGCGCCGCCAACACCACAAGAGTGATATGCCATGACCGAATCGAAGAAGTCCGGGGTAGAAGTTCGCCGCCAGGTAATGGGCGATGCGTTTGTTGATCGCGCGCTGGGCAACGCCAGCGAGTTCACCCAGCCGTTGCAGGATTTCGTTAATGAACATGCATGGGGCGGTGTGTGGAATCGCGAAGGTTTGCCGCTGAAGACGCGCAGCTTGATTACCCTGGCCGCGCTGACGGCGCTGAAGTGTCCGCAGGAGTTGAAGGGGCATGTACGTGGGGCGTTGAATAACGGCTGCACAGTGGACGAGATTCGTGAGGCGCTGCTGCATTGCGCGGTGTATGCCGGCGTGCCGGCGGCGATAGATGCGTTTCGCGCGGCGCAGGAAGTGATCGATACCTATCAGAAACCTGAGTGATTGAACCGACGCCTTCGCGAGCAAGCCCGCTCCCACATTTGGAATGCATTCCCCTGTGGGAGCGGGCTTGCTCGCGAAAAGGCCCTCAGCAACAACACAAACTCAAAATCAGATCCACCCACCCCACTGCAAAACGAAGATCCCGACATTGGTGGTAATCGCCGCCATCAACGTGGTCAGCACAATAATCGCCGCCGCCAACTCATGATTGCCCTGCGCCGCCCGCGCCATAACGAAACTCGCCGCCGCCGTCGGGCTGCCGAAGTACAGAAACAGAATCCCCAACTCCGCCCCACGAAAGCCGCACAACCACGCCCCGAGCGTCGCCAGCACCGGCAAACCGATCATCTTCACCAGACTCGAACTCAGCGCCATGTTGCCGCTCTTGCGCAACGCCGCCAGCGATAGGGTGCCGCCGATGCAGATCAGCGCCAGCGGCAACGTGGTCTGCGCCAGATACTGCCCGGAAGTCTCCAGCCACCCCGGCAAACCGATCTTGAAATAGGCAAACGGCGCCGCCGCAATCACGCTGATGATCAGCGGATTGCTGAACACGCTTTTGCAGATGCTCCACGGATCGGACTTGATCACCGGGCTGTACACCGCCAGCACAATCGTCGATAGCGTGTTGTAAAACAGGATCACCAACGCCGCGAGAATCGCCCCGAGGGAAATCCCGTAATCGCCGTACATGCTCGCCGCCAGCGCCAGACCGATCACGCCGTTATTACCGCGAAACGCGCCTTGGGTGTAGATGCCGCGATCTTCACGCGGGCACTTGAAAATCGCCCAGCCCCAGGCAATGGCAAAACAGACGAGTGTGGCGACGGAGAAGTAGATCAGCAACGCTGGTTGCAACGCGGCGTGCAGGTCGGCGTGCAGAATGCCGAGGAACAACAGCGCCGGCATGGTCACGTTGAACACCAGCGCCGAGGCGGTGTGGATGAAGTTGTCGTTGATCCAGTCGATGCGCTTGAGCAGCACACCAAGAAACAGCATGGCAAACACCGGCGCGGTGATGTTCAGGGTTTCGAGGAAAATTGCCAGCATGCCGAGGGAGCCTTGGGTGAGCGTCGTTAGGTGGCTAATGATAAGCCAAAAGCCTTAAAAGCCCCTCCTAACCCTCTCCCGGAGGGAGAGGGGACTGACCGACGTGTCTTGCGTAAGACATCGACCTGCAAGACCGATTCGATTATGGATTCGGCAAAGCACTTTCAGGTCGATGTACTTCTCAAATATCCCCGGATCGGCCCCCTCTCCCTCTGGGAGAGGGCTGGGGTGAGGGGCAAGCCGATCACACATCAGGTAATCGGCGCCGGGTTAAACAACGTAATGTCGTTATGCAGCTTGTGCTTCTCCGCCCACGTCTGCTGCTTGCCGCTCGCCACATCCAGATAGTAGTGAAACAACTCCCAACCCAATTCCTCAATCGTCGCGCGCCCGGTGGCAATCCGCCCGGCGTCGATATCAATCAGATCCGGCCAACGCTGCGCCAACTCCGTGCGCGTCGACACCTTCACCACAGGCGCCATCGCCAAACCGTACGGCGTACCCCGCCCAGTAGTGAACACATGCAAATTCATCCCGGCCGCCAGCTGCAACGTCCCGCAGACAAAATCACTCGCCGGCGTCGCACAGAAAATCAGCCCCTTCTGCTTGAAACGTTCACCCGGGCCGAGCACGCCATTGATCGCGCTGCTGCCGGATTTGACGATCGACCCCAGTGACTTCTCGACGATGTTCGACAACCCGCCCTTCTTGTTGCCCGGCGTGGTGTTGGCGCTGCGATCCGCCTCGCCCTTGGCCAGGTAACGGTCGTACCAGTCCATCTCGCGCACCAGTTCTTCGGCGACGGTCTTGGTCTCGGCGCGAGAGGTCAGCAGGTAAATCGCATCACGCACTTCGGTGACTTCGGAAAACATCACCGTAGCCCCCGCGCGCAACAACAAGTCGGAGGCATAGCCCAGCGCCGGGTTGGCGGTGATCCCGGAAAACGCATCGCTGCCGCCGCATTGCATGCCAAGAATCAGCTCGGACGCCGGCACGGTTTCGCGGCGGCGCTGGTCGAGTTTCTTCAAACGGACTTCGGCCAGTTGCATGATCTGCTCGATCATCTCGGTGAAACCGTGACTGGAATCCTGCAAGCGATACAGCCACGGATCACTGAGATCGACCGACGCATCGTCCTCGTGCATCACCTGCCCGGCCTGCAATTTCTCGCAGCCCAGACTGATCACCAACGCCTCGCCACCGAGGTTCGGGTTGCGCGCCAGATTGCGCACGGTGCGAATCGGGATGTAGGCGTCGGTGGCGGTGATCGCCACGCCGCAGCCGTAACTGTGCGTCAGCGCCACCACGTCATCGACGTGCGGGTACTTCGGCAGCAGCTCATCCTTGATGCGTTTCACCGCGTGATCGAGCACGCCGGTGACGCACTGCACGGTCGTAGTAATGCCGAGAATATTGCGCGTGCCGACGGTGCCGTCAGCGTTGCGATAGCCTTCGAAGGTGAAGCCTTCCAGCGGTGCCTGCGCGTCCGGCACGTCGGTGGACAGCGGCAAGCTGTCCAGTGGCGGCGCGGTCGGCATGCGCAGTTGATCTTCCTTGACCCAACTGCCCCGGCGGATCGGCTGCAACGCGTAGCCAATGACCTGACCGTAGCGAATCACCTGACCGCCCTCGGCAATGTCTTCGAGGGTGATCTTGTGGCTCTGCGGCACGAATTCCACGGTCACCAGACCATCGGCAAATTCAGTGCCGGCCGGTGCGCCCTGGTCATTGACCACGACCACCACATTGTCCCGCTCGTGCAGGCGGATGTGGCGCGGCGAGTCGGAATGTTCAATCAACTGCATGACGCCGCTCCTCAGGAATGCGCTTGAGACAATTTACCGCTGGCTTCAACACCGCCGTTGGTTGGCGGCTCTTTGAGTACCACACGTTTGATCGGGCCAACGATGACCAGATAGCTGAACACCGCCACCAGTGCGTTGGCACCGACGAACACCAGCGCCCATTTGAACGAACCGGTGGAGCTGATGATGTAGCCAATCACGATCGGTGTGGTAATCGAAGCAATGTTGCCGAAGGTGTTGAACAGGCCGCCGCTCAGACCGGCGATCTGTTTTGGTGAGGTGTCGGAGACCACCGCCCAGCCCAGTGCGCCAACGCCTTTGCCGAAGAAGGCCAGGGCCATGAAGCCAACGACCATCCATTCCACATCAACATAATTGCAGGCAACGATGCTGCTGGACACCAGCAGACCAGCGATGATCGGTGCTTTACGGGCGAAGGTCAGCGAGTGGCCCTTGCGCAGCAGGTAATCAGAAATCACCCCGCCAAGCACGCCGCCAATGAAGCCGCAGATCGCCGGCAACGAAGCGATGAAACCGGCCTTGAGAATGGTCATGCCACGCTCTTGCACCAGGTACACCGGGAACCAGGTCAGGAAGAAATAGGTGATGCCGTTGATGCAGTATTGACCCAGATACACGCCGAGCATCATGCGATTGGTCAGCAACTGACGGATGTAATCCCATTTCGGGCCGTCGGACTTTTTGCCCGTCTGATCCATGTCGACCATGCCGCCGTTTTCAGCGATGTGCTTGAACTCGGCTTCGTTGATGCGTGGGTGCTCACGCGGGCTGTAGATCACTTTCAGCCAGACCAGCGAAAACACAATCCCGAGAATACCCATGACGATAAACACGTGCTCCCAACCGAAGGAGTACACGATCCAGCCCATCAGCGGCGCGAACAACACGGTGGCAAAATATTGTGCCGAGTTGAAGATCGCCGACGCGGTGCCGCGTTCAGCGGTCGGGAACCACGCAGCAACAATACGTGCGTTGCCCGGGAACGATGGCGCCTCAGCCAGACCAACGAGGAAGCGCAGCATAAACAGCGCAACGATCGCCGTGGACATGCCGAATTCACCGACAAAGCCTTGCAGCACGGTGAACAGCGACCAGGTGAAAATGCTCAGGGCGTAAACTTTTTTCGAGCCGAAACGATCGAGCAGCCAGCCACCGGGAATTTGCCCGGCCACGTAGGCCCAACCGAATGCAGAGAAGATGTAGCCGAGGGTGACCGCGTCGATGCCCAGATCTTTTTGCAGGCTGGAGCCGGCAATGGCGATCGTGGCACGGTCGGCGTAGTTGATCGTGGTCACCAGAAACAGCATGAGCAAGATCAAATAGCGGACGTGAGTCGGCTTGGACGATTGCATGTAGATGTACTCCCACTGATTATTTTTATGCGCGGGTGAATCTTCTTTGGCGTTGCTTTTATTCCCTGTAGGAGCTGCCGAAGGCTGCGATCTTTTGATCTTGTTTTTAAGATCAGGATCAAAAGATCGCAGCCTGCGGCAGCTCCTACAGGGATTGCGGTGTCAGGGTCGACACCGCGTGCTGCATTCAGGAGCCGATGTAGCTGGTTTTCACCACGGTGTAGAACTCCTGGGCATAGCGGCCTTGCTCACGTGAGCCATAGGATGAACCTTTACGGCCACCGAACGGAACGTGGTAATCGACGCCGGCGGTCGGCAAGTTGACCATCACCATCCCGGCCTGCGAGTGGCGTTTGAAGTGGTTGGCGTACTTCAGCGAGGTCGTCGCGATACCCGCCGACAAACCGAACTCGGTGTCGTTGGCCATCGCCAGCGCCGCGTCGTAATCGGCCACGCGAACGATGTTGGCCACCGGGCCGAAGATCTCTTCGCGGCTGATGCGCATCGACGCTTCGCTGTCGGCAAACAGCGTTGGCGCGAGGAAGTAACCTTCGGTGTCGCAGGTCACCAGACCACCGCCGCTGACCAGACGCGCACCTTCGGACTGACCGATGTCGATGTACTTCATGTCCTGTTCAAGCTGTGCTTGCGAAACCACTGGGCCGATGTCGGTGCCGGATTTCAGCGCGTGGCCGACCTTGATCGACTTCATGCGCTCGGCCATCGCTTCGACAAATTTGTCGTGAATCCCGGCGGTGACGATCAAGCGGCTCGACGCGGTGCAACGCTGACCGGTGGAGTAAAACGCGCTCTGTACCGACAGCTCGACCGCTTGTTTGAGGTCAGCGTCGTCGAGAATGATCTGCGGGTTTTTGCCGCCCATTTCCAGCTGCACTTTCGCCTGACGCGACACGCAGTTAACGGCGATCTGACGACCCACGCCCACCGAACCGGTGAAGCTGATGCCGTCGACTTTCGGGCTCTGCACCAGCGCGTCGCCAACCACTCGACCGCTGCCCATCACCAGGTTGAACACGCCGGCCGGGAAGCCCGCGCGGGAGATGATTTCGGCCAGTGCCCAAGCGCAACCCGGCACCAGATCGGCCGGTTTCAGCACCACGCAGTTGCCGTAGGCCAGCGCCGGAGCAATCTTCCATGCCGGAATCGCGATCGGGAAGTTCCACGGGGTGATCAGACCGACCACGCCCAGCGCTTCGCGGGTGACTTCGACGTTGACGCCCGGGCGCACCGACGGCACGTAGTCGCCAGAAAGACGCAGGCATTCACCGGCGAAAAATTTGAAAATGTTGCCGGCGCGCGTTACTTCGCCGATGGCTTCGGGCAGGGTCTTGCCCTCTTCCCGCGCCAGCAAGGTGCCGAGTTCTTCGCGACGAGCGAGGATTTCCGTGCCGACTTTATCCAGCGAATCGTGACGGGCCTGAATGCCCGATGTCGACCAGTTCGGGAACGCAGCGCGCGCCGCGTCGATGGCCGCGTGAACCTGAGTCAGATCAGCCTTGGCGTAGTCGCCGATGGTGTCGCTCAATTCGGACGGGTTGATGTTAGCCGAGTAATCGGCACCGGCAACCCATTCACCGTTGATGTAATTGTCGTAACGCTTGGAATCAGTCACAGCCTTTTCTCCTCTCGACGCAAAAGCCGCTGATTGCTCAGCGGCCTCGGTTTGTTCGGGGGTTATTGCGCACCTTGCTTGTCGATCAGCGCGGCGAGCATTTCGTACTCTTCGCCGGTCAGGTCGGTCAGCGGTGCGCGCACCGGGCCGGCGTCATAGCCAGCGATTTTGGCGCCGGCCTTGACGATGCTCACGGCGTAACCGGCCTTGCGGTTGCGGATGTCGAGGTACGGCAGGAAGAAGTCGTCGATGATCTTGCCGACGGTGGCGTGATCTTCGCGAGCGATCGCGTGGTAGAAATCCATCGCGGTTTTCGGAATGAAGTTGAACACCGCCGAGGAGTAAACCGGCACGCCCAGCGCCTTGTAGGCAGCGGCGTAGACTTCGGCGGTCGGCAAGCCACCGAGGTAGCTGAAGCGATCACCGAGGCGGCGTCGGATCGACACCATCAACTCGATATCGCCCAGACCGTCCTTGTAACCGATCAGGTTCGGGCAGCGCTCGGCCAGACGTTCCAGCAGCGGCGCGTTGAGGCGGCAAACGTTGCGGTTGTAGACGACCACACCGATGTTGACCGATTTGCACACCGCTTCAACGTGTGCGGCAACGCCGTCCTGACTGGCTTCGGTCAGGTAGTGCGGCAGCAACAGCAAGCCTTTGGCGCCCAGACGCTCGGCTTCCTGTGCGTATTCGATGGCCTGACGGGTCGAACCGCCGACACCGGCGAGAATCGGCACGCTGGTTTCGCAAGTGTCGACGGCAGTCTTGATGATTTCCGAATATTCGCTGGCGGCCAGGGAGAAGAACTCACCGGTGCCGCCCGCTGCGAACAGAGCCGAAGCGCCGTACGGGGCCAGCCATTCTAGACGCTTGATGTAGCCCGCACGGTTGAAATCACCCTGCGCATTGAAATCGGTAACCGGGAAGGACAGCAGGCCGGCAGAGAGGATGGACTTCAGTTCTTGTGGATTCATTATTCGAACACCCTGGGTAGCAATATTGTTGTGATTGTCACGTTCAGCCTTCGCTGAAGTTGTAGGTCATCGTACAACTTAAAAGATAACCGTCAACTGCATTTCATCGTTGTGGGTGGTTTTTTGTCGGACAGGATTGCTTTTATCGTTATTGAAGGCCGTGGCAGAGCCCTCGAGCAACCATGGAGAAAAGTTAATAGAGCGGAGGTAAGGAGAGATGTTGTCCTAAGACTGAAAAATCTATGACGGCGGCTGGCCCCATCGCGAGCAGGCTCACTCCCACATTGGAACGCATTTCAAGGTAGGAGTGAGCCTGCTCGCGATGGCGATTTCAGGACGATACAAAGGCGTCAGAAAGCATGACCATTCGTCGAAACTGGTTTTCTTACAGGTGCCGGCTTCTGAAAAAGCAGGCCGAATCGGAGAAATTTCCAGCCCAGAAATCCCCCGACATGAAGGCCATGCATCGCTTCAACTTCTCTCCCGATTCACGAGTTGCTCCGCTGGAGATCCCCCGAGAATTCGACCTGCACGTTCAGATCAACGACTTTGTCGAATTCGAAGCTCTGCCCGATCAACGCTTTGTCATTGTCGAAAAAACCTTCAAATTACTGTTCGACGGACAAATCGATTACATCGACTATGAAGTCGATGAGCTTTGATCTTTCCCTTTATCCCCGCTGCGCCTGCGCCTCTTCATGAGCCTGGCGCAGCCTTTCGCGGCTATTCGTCAAATGCAGCCGCATCGCCGCTCTTGCCGCATCGGAATCCTGCCGGGCAATCGCCTGATAAATCTCTTCATGCTCGCGGCTGACGCGATTCATGTAGTGCTGCTGATCGTCATGGGCCAGACGTGCTGAGTTCAGCCGCGTGCGCGGAATGATGCTGGTGCCGAGGTGGGTCATGATGTCGGTAAAGTAGCGGTTGCCGGTCGACAGCGCGATTTCCAAGTGGAAGGCGAAGTCAGACGCGACGGCATCGCTGGCGTGGGCGACGCTGTCGTTTAGCGCATCGAGGGCGGCGCGCATGGTTGCCAGTTGCTCGGGGCTGCGGCGTTGCGCGGCGAGGCCGGCGGACTCGACTTCGAGGCTGATGCGCAATTCGAGAATGGCCAAAACATCACGCAAGGTGACGACGGTGGCCGGATCGATGCGAAAGCCGCTCGGGCTCGGTGTGTCGAGCACAAACGTGCCGATGCCGTGGCGGGTTTCCACTTGCCCGGCGGCTTGCAGACGGGAGATCGCCTCGCGCACCACGGTGCGACTGACGCCGTGCTCCTGCATGATCGCCGACTCGGTGGGCAGCTTATCGCCCCGTTTGAGCAGGCCGTCACGGATCTGCTCGGTCAGCACCGTCACCAGTTCCTGTGCCAGGCTGCGGCGCTTGCGCGGGAGGCGTGGGGTGTCGATCAGGTTTTCCATGGTCTGCATTTTGTCTCGAAAATTCGGCTTGAGGCCATCATAGCTCAAGCGGGTTGTACGATCACTGTCAACGCGACCTCCTTGTAGGAGCTGCCGAAGGCTGCGATCTTTTGATTTTATGGATCAAGATCAAAAGATCGCAGCCTCCGGCAGCTCCTACAAGGGCTCCGGGGGGTCAGGCGGTGACGGGTTGCTCGACGAGATGGCCGCTGTCGATGCGTACATGTCTAGGGTGGAAGCGTTTCAAACTGCTGCGGTGTCCGACGCTGACGATGCTCAACCCCGGCAATTGATCGATCAACGCCTGATACAACGTCGCCTCATCCTCTTCATCCATCGCCGATGTGGCTTCGTCCATGTACAGCCAATGCGGTGCGTAAAGCAGCGCGCGGGCGAAGGCCAGTCGTTGCTGCTCACCCGGCGACAGCATGCGCTGCCAGTGATTGGCTTCATCCAGTCGCGCCACCAGATGTGGCAAGCGGCAGGTTTCCAGCACCTCGGCATAACGTTCAGGCGCGTAGGTCTCGCTCGGTTGTGGATAACTCAATGCTTCGCGCAACGTGCCGATTGGCAGATAGGGTTTTTGCGGCAGGAACAGATAACGCGCCGCCGGCAGACGAATGTTGCCGTGCCCCGCTGGCCACAAATGCCCCATCGCCCGCAGCAGTGTCGATTTACCACTGCCGGAACGCCCGCTGAGCATCACTCGATCACCCGGTTCAACGGTCATGTCGGCGCTGGTCAGCAGATGACGACCGTCGGCCAGATCCAGACCGAGGTTGTGCACCTTCAATTCGCTGCCCTGATTCTGCACATCGATCGCAGGCTTGCGCTCTTCGTTATCGGTCATCGCCTGACGGAAACTCAGCAGACGATCACACGTGGCGCGCCACGACGCGAGGCTCTGATAGGCACTGATGAACCAGCTGAAACTCTCTTGAACGTTGCCGAACGCCGAGCTGATCTGCATCAGCTCACCGAGCTCGATCTTGCCGGCAAGGTAACGCGGCGAAGCGACAATAAACGGGAAAATAATCGCCGCCTGGCTGTAACCGGCGGTGAAAAAGGTCAGGCGCTTGGACACTTTCATGATGTCCCAGAAGTTATGCCAGACATTGCCGAAGCGCCCGCTCAAGCGACGATTTTCATTCGGTTCGCCGTTGTACAACGCGATGCTTTCAGCATTCTCACGAATCCGCACCATGGAAAAACGCAGGTCGGCTTCGAAGCGTTGTTGTTGGTTGTTCAGGCCGATCAAGCGACGCCCGATCAAATGCGTCAGCCAACTGCCGACGATCGCGTAAACCAGCACGCACCAGAACATGTAGCCGGGAATGGTCACGCCATAGACTTCGATACTGCCCGACACGCCCCACAAAATGATCGAGAACGACACCAGACTGACAATATTGCGCAGCAGGCCGATGCCCAGCTCGAGGGTGTTGGAAGTGAAGTTATTGAGGTCTTCGGAAATCCGCTGATCCGGGTTATCGGTATAACCGCCCTGCTCCAGCTGGTAGTAATTCTTGTCGGAAAGCCAACGGGAGAAATGCTTTTCGGTGAGCCAGGCCCGCCAGCGAATCGTCAGCATCTGCGTCAGATACAGCCGATACACCGCGCCGATAATCGCCACGGCGGCAATCCCGCAGAAATACAGAATCAACTGCCAAAACGCTGCCTCGTCTTTCTTTTGCAGCGCGTTGTAAAAGTCTTTGTACCAAGTGTTGAACCACACCGAAATGCCCACGCTGAGCAGCGAGAGCGCGATCACGGCAATCAACAGCGTCCAGGCCTTGCCCTTCTCTTCACTGCGCCAATACGGCGTGATGATCGCCCACACCTTGCGAAAAAACTGCCCGCGCACAGCATCGTTGACCGCGGAATATTCAGCGTTCTGATTCATGGAAAAGGCTCGATATAGAAAAGAACAGACACGCACCGATCATAGTTGATCGGTGCGTTTTATCGCGAGGGCTGGCGATAGTCGTTCAGCGCAGGTTCAGCGACGAACCGGACGCTTCTGCAGTTTGCGCTGCAGGGTGCGGCGGTGCATGCCCAGGGCGCGGGCAGTGGCGGAGATGTTGCCTTCGTGTTCGGTGAGCACGCGCTGGATGTGTTCCCACTGCAGGCGGTCAACCGACATCGGGTTTTCCGGCACCAGACTGTCGAGGTCGGCGTGCTCGGAGAGCAGCGCGGCCAATACGTCGTCGGCGTCGGCCGGTTTGCACAGGTAGTTGCAGGCGCCGCGCTTGATCGCTTCGACCGCGGTGGCAATGCTCGAATAACCGGTGAGGATCACCACGCGCATTTCCGGATCCAGCTCCAGCAGCTTGGGCAGCAGCACCAGACCGGAATCGCCGTCCATTTTCAGGTCGAGCGCGGCGTAGTCCGGCAGATCGGCCTGGGCGATGGTCAGGCCTTCTTCGGCGGAACCGGCGGTGCTGACGCGAAAGCCACGGCGAGCCATGGCGCGGGCCATGACGCGGGTGAATGTTGCGTCGTCATCGACCAGCAGCAAATGCGGCAGTTCTTCGCCTTCGACTTGGATTTCGTCACTCATGTTGGTCTCCTCGGGCGCCGTGGGGCAGGCGCAGCTCGGTGAGCGTGCCGCCTTCCTCATGACTATAGAGTTTCACTGAGCCGCCGGCGCGTGTCACGCTGGCCTTGCTCAAAAACAGGCCCAGGCCGAAACCTTTGCCCTTGGTGGTAAAAAACGGTTTGCCGATCTGCTCGGCGATGGCCAGCGGCACACCGGCGCCGTGATCACGAATGCTGATGGTGACGTCTTCGGCATCCCAATCCAGGGTTACCTGAAGGTTTTCCGGGCAGGCGTCGGCGGCGTTGTTCAGCAGATTGAGCAGCGCCTGGGTCAGATCCGGCGGCGGCGCCATGCGCGGCACCGTGCCTTGGCCGAGACGATGGAAACGGTAACTTGCCTCGGGACGCATCAGGTGCCAGCGATTGAGTGCCTCATCGAGCCAGTCGGTGACGTCCTGCATATCGATCGCCAGACGACGATTGGCTTCGGCGGCGCGCACCAGTTGCTGCAGGGTTTCCTTGCAGAGTTTGACCTGATCCTGCAGCACTTTCAGATCGTCCTGCAGCAGCGGATCGGGGTGATCCTGCTGCATCTCTTTGAGCAGCACGCTCATGGTCGCCAGCGGCGTGCCGAGTTCATGGGCAGCGCCGGCGGCTTGCGTCGCAACAGCGAGCAGCTGTTGATCGCGCAGACCTTCTTCACGGCGAATCGCCCGCAACTCTTCCTGACGACGCAGCTCTTCGGCCATGCGCGCAGCGAAGAAGGTGATGACGGCGGCAGCAAGCGCGAAGCTCAGCCACATGCCGTAGACCTGCAGGTTTTCACGGGCGATCGGCAAGGTTTCCAGCGGATAGAACCGCGTCAGCATCACCGTGTACAAGGCCAGCGCGATACCCGACAGCACCACCGAATAACGCCATGGCAGCGTCACCGCAGCGATGGTCAGCGGCACCAGATAATAGGAAACGAACGGGTTGGTCGAACCGCCGGAGAAATACAGCAAGGCACTGTGGATAACCAGATCACAGGCCAGTTGCAGCGCGTATTCGAGCTCGGTCACCGGCCACGAGGTGCGCAGGCGCACGGCGGTGAACACGCAAAGTAGCGTCGAGCAGCCGAGGGTCATCGCCAGTTGCACCCACGGCAACGGCAACAGCTGCAGCCAGTAGGCCAAGCCTACGGAGCCAGCCTGCGCGGCGAGCACCAAGGTGCGGATGAACGTCAACCGCCAGAGGTTCTGGCGAGTGGCGGAAGTCAGTTGTACGGGGGCGAGCATGAGCTCTCCTGATGAGCGCTCCAGGCGGATCGCACGGAGTATAACCAAGCCACGGGCTTGAGAGGCGAAAGTGCGGCAAACGACCACACCGCAAAAGCTGCAAGTTTCGAGCTGCAAGCGGCAAGTAAAAGCTTTTGGCTTGCAGCTTGAGGCTTGCAACTTGAAGCTGCTTTCTGGAGTCTGATGGTTTCACGCAGGCCCCCGAACCATCACCTGCGCCCTCATCAAGGAGCTTTCATGCACACATTTCGCCGCAGCGCCGCCCTTCTCGCCCTGACCGTCGGCAGCGTCGCCAGCCTCCCGGCCCTGGCCGCCGATGAGCTGCACTACAACCAGATTTCCCTGCGCGCCGAAGTCAGCACGGAAGTCGCCCGCGACCTGATGATCGTCACCCTCTACACCGAAGAACAAAACACCGACCCGGCCAAACTCGCCGCCGACATCAGCACCGCCATGAACAAGGCCCTCGGCCAGGCCAAACAAGTCAAAGACATCACCCTGCGCCAAGGCAGCCGCAACAGCTACCCGATCTACGACACCAAAGGCCAAAAGATCACCGGCTGGCGTGAACGCGCCGAACTGCGCCTGGAAAGCTCCGACTTCGCCGCCCTCTCCAAACTCACCGGCGAACTGCTCGGCGACCTGAAAATGGGCGGCATGGACTTCGCCATCGCCGACCCGACCCGCAAGGCCAGCGAAGACAAACTCCTCAAAGAAGCCGTCACCGCGTTCAAAAACCGCGCCCAACTGGCCACCGACGCACTCGGCGGCAAGGGCTACAAAATCGTCAACCTGAACCTCAACAGCAACGGTTATCCACAACCATACCTGCGCGCACCGATGATGATGAAAGCGGCGGCAATGGATGCAGCGCCGGTGACGCCTGAAGTTGAAGCGGGTACAAGCCAGGTCAGCATGACGGCGGATGGCTCGATTGAAGTATTGATGCAGTGATTTGATTTTGGCTGAATGAAAAACCGGCGATCAGCAGTGATTGCCGGTTTTTTATCGTTGAGACATTGAGCAACCCGTCGCGATTGAAAGGACACTCAGTTAGTGGCTTAAACCAACAAAGAGATAAACTCTGTCTGCGCAAGCTACCTTTTACCAAGCGACGATCGACGATCGATTTGCGCTTTCGCGTCACGTAATGTCTTATCCAACCCTCCTAAGGGTTCCCCGTTCGGGTGGCACGCTTGAAAAGAGTTCGCTTGGTATTGCGGGTCATACTCTCTAATCAAGTAACCCTTGTATTCGATATCTTTCGGATAAGCCATCACCATTCCTCTCTCTATTAATAAAATTCCAATACAAAACCTCATATCCAATCTTAATCACCCTGCATTAACTGCTGGGCTACCTGACAACAAAGTCGCCATCCGGACGACCGCTGTACGCGCGGCTAGCATCAATCAGGTGCTCGACCTCGACTTTAGATTTGCAAAGACCTGTAAATGGCCGGCCGTCCGAATAAAACCCTTGAAAATGATCACCGGCATCGCTTGGATTATTTTCATGAATGTTAAAGCCTTTGTATTCAGTAATAATTGGGTAAGTCATATCATCTCTTCCTGTAGATGCTCTGCAATCGCAATGGCATTCAACCCAACATCAGGAAATCCGTCTACTGTCAGAAGTAACAGGTAGCCGTCGAAATACGTAAAGTTCGGAGAACCATTCGAAATAAATATCTTCCGTTTTATATTTAAAAACAGTGAGCGAAAGTTAGTCCTGCCAGTGCAATAGAGTCTGAAGTCCCCCGGAAGCGCGGATACAAATTTAAAAGAGCCAAAAGCAAACCCTCACCCTAGCCCTCTCCCAGAGGGAGAGGGGACTGATCGGGGTGTTTGGGTGAGATACGCCGACGTGAGATATCGAGCCGAACACAGATTTTGAGAAGCCCACCATCGGCCCCCTCTCCCTCGGGAGAGGGCTGGGGTGAGGGGCGAAATCAACGAAGATCAAAAGATCGCAGCCTTCGGCAGCTCCTACACAGGATGAGCGCAAGCTCGACAAGCTTTTGATCTTGATCTCAAGGCCCGTCGGGAGGCTGAGCGGAGGGATTCATACGGGGAAAGCATCGAGAGGAGGTGCAGCGAAGCAAACCGTAGGCGATGCCCCCGGATGAACCCGGAGCGAAGGAACCCGAGCCTTAGCGAGGGCCGGACGTCAGGGCACAGACCTTTGGTTCCTTTGGG